>NZ_JACVVH010000030.1:0-75000 GCF_016647865.1 Pseudomonas sp. S60
GTAGGAGCGAGCAAAGCTCGCGATGCGCCGCGCGGGCGGCGCTCGATTTCACAAGCGCTGCATCCTTCAAGGCGAACACTCTGCGCCCCAACCGAATTCTTCGTTAAAGCCCCCCGCTCCATCACCAAGCAATGAATTCTTACCAATTTCCCTGTCGGAAAAACCCGATAGTTGCAGTGAAATTTCCGGTTAGGGTTTCTTAATCCGCAAAACCAAGGCAGGATTTCCGTCTTACTTTTTCGCTACTACGCCCCGTCCTGGAGGCTTTTCATGAAACGCGCTTCAACTTTCATCCTGCTCGCCACCCTTGGCCTGGCCGCCAGCAACCTGCAGGCAGCCCAGCCCGATGCAGGCCTGACCGGTTGCGCCGCCAAGCGCAGCGCCATCGAGAACCAGTTGAAGATCGCCCGCGACCAAGGCAACAGCGGCCAGGTTGCCGGGCTGGAAGAAGCACTGCGCGGCGTTGCCAACTGCACCGACGCCAGCCTGCGCAAAGAGCGTGAGCAAAAGGTGCTCGATGCACGCCACGAAGTGGCCCAGCGGGAAAAAGACCTGAAAAAAGCCGAGAAAAAGGGCGACGCAGAAAAGATCAACAAGCGTAAAGACAAGTTGGCCGAGTCGCGCAAAGAACTGCAGGAAGCGGTAGACGACCTGGACCGCTGACAGCGGGCGACGCCAGCATGCGCCGCCCGCCCAGGCCCCTGAGCAGGCGCGGGCAATCAGTGGTTACGAAACTCGGTATGACAGGCCTTGCACGCCGCCTCCACCCTGTCCATCGGCGCTTTGAGCGGCGCTGCTTCCAGGGGCTGGGCGCGGGTAACGGCCACCAGTTCGCCAGTGGCGTGTTCCAACTGCCTTGCCAAGTCGTGGAAACGCGCCTGGCGCTCCCACACCTCGGCCCGGGCGCTGCTGTCAGCGGCATCGTCGCGCGCCTGCGGGAAGTGCTGCCACGGCTTGTGGGCCAGTTCATCCAGCTGCACCGCGCCGGCAGCGAATTTTTCGCTGTTGAACGGCAAGCGCCCCCTCAGCATGCCGCCCAGGTCTTCGCTGGTCTTCATCATGTCCTTGAAAATGACCTTGCGCTGGCCCAGCGGCGAGTTCGGGTCAACCCGATCGCAACCGCCCATGGCCAGGGTTACCAGCACTACTACCGTCAATCGCTTGTACATCACGCTCACTTCGGCCTCGGCAAATGGGCGTGCAGTATCGCGTTGCCAGGCACAAACACCAATAGCCACATGAAAAACAGGGCGAATATTCATGTTCGCCCTCTCTAGGAATGCAACCCATGACACATGCCCTGCGCCACCTGGCCTGGACGCTCCCGGTACTGGCCCTGCTGGCCGGTTGCAATGGCGGCGACAACGCAAAACCCGAACCCCACGCCGTCGCCACCTACGCCCCGGCCACTTGGCAAGACCTGCCTGCCGTCAGTGATGAAGACTTGCTGGCGGGCTTTTATGCCTGGCGCAGTGGCTGTGAAAAACTCAGGCGTGACCCGGTGTGGGCAGCCACCTGCGAAGCCGCCGGCAGCGACAGCGCAAGCGCTGCCCAGGTGCGTACATTCCTTGAGCAGAACCTGCAGGTGTATGGCTTGCGCTCTGCCGAAAACAGCGCCACCGGCCTGATCACCGGCTACTACGAGCCTGTCTACCCCGGTAGCCTGAGCCCGTCGGCCACCAACCATGTGGCTGTTTATGGGCCGCCGGACGACATGATCGTGGTGGACCTGGCCAGCATCTACCCCGAGCTCAAGGGCAAGCGCCTGCGCGGGCGCCTGGACGGCCGGGTACTCAAGCCCTACGACACCGCCGAGGTGATCAACCGGGACGGCGTGAAAGCACCGGTACTGGCCTGGCTCACCGACCCGATGGACCTGCAGTTCCTGCAGATACAGGGTTCCGGCAGGGTGCAACTGGAGGATGGCCGCCAGCTGCGCCTGGGCTATGCCGACCAGAACGGCCACCCCTACCGCCCCATTGGCCGCTGGCTGGTGGAACAGGGCCAGTTGAAAAAGGAAGACGTGAGCATGGGCGCCATCCATGCATGGGCCCAGGCCAACCCGCAGCGTGTGCCTGAACTGCTGGCCAGCAACCCCAGCTACGTGTTTTTCAGCACCCGCCCGGACAGCAATGAAGGCCCGCGCGGCTCGCTGAACGTGCCGTTGACTGCAGGGTACAGCGTGGCCATCGACCGCAAGGTGATCCCCCTGGGCAGCCTGCTGTGGCTATCCACCACACGCCCTGACGGCACCCCCGTGGTACGGCCGGTGGGCGCCCAGGATACCGGCGGGGCCATCACCGGCGAAGTACGCGCAGACCTGTTCTGGGGGACCGGGCCAGCGGCAGGCGAGCTGGCCGGCAACATGAAGCAGCAAGGGCAGATCTGGATGCTGTGGCCCAAAGGCATGCCATTGCCAGAAGTACCCAAGGTGCCGTGACACCCACCGCGCCTGGCGTCAGGCAGAGACCACGAAAAACGCCACGATGATCGCCAGGCCCGCGAACCACACCAGCGAACGCAATATTGCCCAGTCGGCCAGGTAGCAGATGATGTAGAGCAAGCGGCTGGTGATGTACATCACCCCCAGCACGTCCTGGGTGACCTGCTCGGCATTGCCGACGATGTCAGCCACCAGCACCGCGGCGGCGAACGCCGGAAACGCCTCGTAGCCGTTCTGCTGCGCGGCGTGCGCGCGGCGCGGCAGGCCGGACAGGGTGTCGAGGAAGGCACGCGGGTCATGGTTGTGCTTCGCGCCGAAACGGCCACTGGCAAGTTTGGCGATCAGCGCGCAGAGCGGCGGCAGGATCATCGCGATCAGGATGCACCACAGGGCAACGGTCATGGACAGGGTTCCTCGTTCAGTTGTCGGTTCAGAGCTTCATCACCAGCTTGCGGGCCAGTACCCGCCCGCAAGCTAGGAGTCCCGGCCGGCTGAAAGGTTCTTCGAGGCAGCGCGTGCCCTCACGCTTGCACAGCCGTTGACCATAGAGCAATGGGACCACGGCCTGGAACGTTTTCCAGCAATCCGGTCAAACCCTGTGTCCCGAACCCCTCGCCAGGTCATCAAAGAACTGCCCGAGCCATTCGGGTAAAGACTTGGAAGCCACTTTTACAGGAATTGGGATGCTCGAATTAGTTGCCGCGTTTATCTGCCTGACCACCCTGCTTACGTACGTCAATTATCGTTTCATCGGCCTGCCCCCCGCCATCGGCGTGATGGTGACGGCGCTGCTGTTCTCACTGCTGCTGCAGGGCCTGAGCCTCATCGGCTTCCCTGGCCTGGAAGCCCGCGTCGAAGGGCTGATGAACCAGATCGACTTCAATGACCTGCTGATGCACTGGATGCTGGCGTTTCTGCTGTTTGCCGGCGCCCTGCACGTCAACCTCTCCGACCTGCGCAACTACCGCTGGCCCATCGGCCTGCTGGCCACCGTCGGCGTGCTGATCGCCACCGTGGTGATCGGCTACCTGTCACACTGGGTGTTCGCCCTGTTCGGCTGGCAGGTACCGCTGATCTACTGCCTGCTGTTCGGTGCACTGATCTCCCCCACAGACCCTATCGCCGTGCTGGGTGCGCTGCGTACCGCCAATGCACCCAAGCCGCTCAAGACCACCATCGTGGGCGAGTCGCTGTTCAACGACGGCACGGCCGTGGTGGTGTTCACCGTGCTGCTGGGCATCATTCAGCTGGGCGAAACGCCGAGCATGGGCGACACGGCGATCCTGTTCGCCCGCGAGGCCATCGGCGGCGTGCTGTTCGGCGGCCTGATCGGCTACGCCACTTACCGCATGATCAAGAGCGTCGAGCAGTACCAGGTGGAGGTGATGCTGACCCTGGCGCTGGTGATTGGCGGCTCGGCCATGTGCTACGAACTGCACGTGTCGGCACCGATCGCCATGGTGGTCGCGGGCCTGATCATCGGCAACCTAGGGCGCAACCTGGCGATGAACGACATGACCCGCCGCTACATGGACGGCTTCTGGGAACTGATCGACGACATGCTCAATGCACTGCTGTTCGCCCTGATCGGCCTGGAGCTACTGCTGTTGCCGTTCAACTGGATGCACCTGGCGGCTGGCAGCGTGCTGGCACTGGCGGTGCTGCTGTCGCGGCTGCTCACCGTGGCCCCGGCGATCGTCCTGCTGCGCCGCTGGCGCCCGGTACCCAAGGGCACGGTGCGGGTGCTGACCTGGGGCGGCCTGCGCGGCGGGGTATCCGTGGCCCTGGCGCTGTCGCTGCCACTGGGCGAGGAACGTGACCTGCTGCTGTCGATTACCTACATCGTGGTGCTGTCGTCGATTCTGGTGCAGGGGTTGAGCATCGGGCGCGTGGTACGCAAAGTCAGCGCGCAGCCCTGACCTGAACTGACCTGAAGAACATCGCCGGCTTGCCGGCGATGGCCAGCTATTCCACCGCAGAGTCGGGGAACTGGTCCTGCACGTACTTGATCTCGGTACGCCCGTGCGCCGCCGGCAGGCCATCTTCGCCCAGGTTCACGAACACCATGCGCTCGACCGTGAGGATGCTCTTGCGGGTGATCTTGTTGCGCACTTCGCAGCGCAGGGTGATGGAGGTACGGCCAAACTCGGTGGCGGTGATGCCCAGCTCGATGATGTCACCCTTGCGCGAGGCGCTGACGAAGTTGATCTCCGACATGTACTTGGTCACCACCCGCTGGTTACCCAGCTGGACGATGGCGTAGATCGCGGCCTCTTCGTCGATCCAGCGCAGCAGGCTGCCGCCGAACAGGGTGCCATTGGGGTTGAGGTCTTCGGGTTTAACCCACTTGCGGGTGTGAAAGTTCATCTGTACTCCTGAACACACTGGCTTACGTGCAGCCATCATGGCAGAGCGGCCGGCGCCGCTCCATTGAACATCGACTATCGTCTCGATTAATCGACAGAAAACCTTGGGGATGGTGCCGCTCGCGGCTATAATCGTCGCCGTTTCACATGGCTGCCCACAGCGGGGCCATGCCCGCCACCTGTCCGAGGGGCGCTGCAGCAGGCTAGGCCTGTCAGGCTCGGATGGGGCGTTGTCCGCTCCTGCGGACGCTCAACGCACAACGGCGCCCATTCGCACACTACGAATGGAGGCTCTTGATGAGCGCTGCAAACATGCCTGCTGGTTTCACCGACTACAAAGTCGCCGACATCTCCCTGGCCGCCTGGGGCCGTCGCGAAACCATCATCGCCGAATCGGAAATGCCTGCACTGATGGGCCTGCGCCGCAAATACCAGGCCGAACAGCCGCTCAAGGGCGCGAAGATCCTGGGCTGCATCCACATGACCATCCAGACCGCCGTGCTGATCGAAACCCTGGTCGCCCTGGGTGCCGAAGTGCGCTGGTCGTCCTGCAACATCTTCTCCACCCAGGACCAGGCCGCCGCGTCCATCGCCGCCGCCGGCATCCCTGTATTCGCCTGGAAAGGCGAAACCGAGCAGGAATACGAGTGGTGCCTGGAGCAGACCATCCTCAAGGATGGCCAGCCATGGGACGCCAACATGGTGCTCGATGACGGTGGCGACCTCACCGAACTGCTGCACAAGAAGTACCCGCAAGTGCTCGAGCGCGTCCACGGCGTGACCGAAGAGACCACCACCGGCGTGCACCGCCTGCTGGACATGCTGGCCAAAGGCGAGTTGAAAGTGCCGGCCATCAACGTCAACGACTCGGTCACCAAGAGCAAGAACGACAACAAGTACGGCTGCCGCCACAGCCTGAACGATGCCATCAAGCGCGGCACCGACCACCTGCTGTCGGGCAAGCAGGCGCTGGTCATCGGCTACGGTGACGTGGGCAAGGGTTCGGCGCAGTCGCTGCGCCAGGAAGGCATGATCGTCAAGGTCACCGAAGTGGACCCGATCTGCGCCATGCAGGCCTGCATGGATGGCTTCGAGCTGGTTTCGCCGTTCATCGACGGTATCAACGATGGCACCGAAGCCAGCATCGACAAGGCCCTGCTGGGCAAGATCGACCTGATCGTCACCACCACCGGTAACGTCAACGTCTGCGATGCCAACATGCTCAAGGCCCTGAAGAAGCGTGCTGTGGTGTGCAACATCGGTCACTTCGACAACGAAATCGACACCGCTTTCATGCGCAAGAACTGGGCCTGGGAAGAGGTCAAGCCGCAGGTGCACAAGATCCACCGCACCGGCGCTGGCAACTTCGACCCGCAGAACGATGACTACCTGATCCTGCTGGCCGAAGGCCGCCTGGTGAACCTGGGCAACGCTACCGGTCACCCAAGCCGCATCATGGATGGCTCGTTCGCCAACCAGGTACTGGCACAGATCTTCCTGTTCGAGCAGAAGTACGCCGACCTCTCGGCCGAGAAAAAGGCCGAGCGCCTGACCGTTGAAGTACTGCCGAAAAAACTGGACGAAGAAGTGGCCCTGGAAATGGTCCGTGGCTTCGGCGGCGTGGTTACCCAGCTGACCAAGCAACAGGCCGACTACATCGGCGTCACCGTCGAAGGCCCATTCAAGCCTGATGCTTACCGGTATTAAGCGGCAAGCTTGAAGCTTCAAGCGGCAAGTAAAGGCAGACCGTGCCGTTGCTGCTTGCAGCTTGCAGCTTAAAGATTGACGAACGATGCCCAAGCCAGATCGGCCATAACCGATCTGGCTTTTACTTGCAGCTTGCAGCTTGCCGCTTGCCGCTTTCGGCTTGCCGCTCGCTGCCTGAGGAACGAGTGATGTCACAGGAACGCCGTTACAGTTTCGAGTTCTTCCCGACCAAGACCGACGCCGGTCATGAAAAGCTGATGGGCGTTGCCCGCCAGCTGGCTACCTACAACCCGGACTTCTTCTCCTGCACTTACGGTGCAGGGGGCTCCACGCGCGACCGCACGCTCAATACCGTGCTGCAACTGGAAAACGAAGTGAAGGTACCTGCCGCACCGCACCTGTCGTGCGTGGGCGACACCAAGGCCGAGCTGCGCGCACTGCTGGCCGAATACAAGGCGGCGGGTATCAAGCGCATCGTTGCCCTGCGCGGTGACCTTCCCTCGGGCATGGGCATGGCCAGCGGCGAACTGCGCTACGCCAGCGACCTGGTCGAGTTCATCCGCCAGGAAACCGGCGACCACTTCCACCTGGAGGTAGCCGCCTACCCCGAGATGCACCCCCAGGCGCGCAACTTCGAGGCCGATGTGGCCAACTTCGTGCGCAAGGTCAAGGCCGGTGCCGACAGCGCCATCACCCAGTACTTCTTCAACGCCGACAGCTACTTCTATTTCGTTGAGCGGGTACAGCAGCAGGGTGTGGATATCCCGGTGGTGCCCGGCATCATGCCGATCACCAACTACAGCAAGCTGGCGCGCTTCTCCGACGCCTGCGGTGCCGAGATCCCGCGCTGGATCCGCAAGCAGCTCGAAGCCTATGCCGATGACACTGCCAGCATCCAGGCGTTTGGCGAAGAGGTGATCACCCGCATGTGCGAAGAGCTGCTGCAAGGCGGCGCGCCGGGCCTGCACTTCTATACCCTGAACCAGGCCGAGCCGAGCATGGCGATCTGGAACAACCTGAAGCTGCCTCGCTGACACGTTTTGTCATAGCGGCTTAAGAAAAGATTAAGGCTTTGGCCATAGGCTGAAGCCTTCTTCTTTTCCGGGTTAAACAGGTCCTGCCTGCCATGCCGTATGCCCAGCCGCCACGCCCCCAACTCGTCTACCTGGCCTTCGGCCCCGCCACCTACCATCAGGAAGCCTGCTTCAGCATCGTCAGTGCCCTTGCCTGCCTGAACGCTGCCGCTGGCGAGTGCCTGGATATCCAGGTGTACACCGACAACCTGCAGCCCTACAGCGGGCTACCCATTACCACCCACTTCATCGACGACGCCACCCGCCAAGCCTGGAATGCACCGCACGGGTACCACTTTCGCAGCAAGCATGTGGTCTTGCGCCAGGTCTTGCAGCAGCACCCACTGGCAGTACTGATCGACACTGATACGTTTTTCCGCCAGTCGCCCATGCAGTTGTTCAACTGCGTGGCTTCGGGCCGCCTGCTTTGCAATGCCATCGGCCCGCGCTACGGCGCCGACAGGCACAGCGTGCTGTACCGCAAGCTGCACGCTACCCTGGCAGAACGCGGGCTGGCTGACGACAGCATGCCCATGGTCAATTCGGGTGTCATCGGCCTGGCCCGGGGCGATGCCGGCACCCTCGACCATGCGCTCGCGTTGATGGACGAACTGCACCCCGTGGCACCAGAAGCCTACGCACTGGAAGAATTCTGCCTGGCGGTGGCCGCCTACCGCAGGCTGGCAGTGCATGAATGCACCGACGTGATCCACCACTACTGGAGCCACAAGGCGCAGTTTCGCGCCAAGATCCAGGCCTGGCTGCGCAAGCATGGCCACGACCTGCTGAGCGCTGCTGCGCTGGCGGATGTGGCGAAGGTGAATGACCAATTGCCCCGCCCGCCAGTACTGCACCGCCTGGGCTACAAGGCCCTCACCCTCACCCTGCCCAGCCGTGAGCGCCAGTTCGCACGCGAGCTGCTGTACGGCTGTTACCCCTACCCCAACGAATTCGACCGGGCGTGCGCACCGGCGTGGTGGGACAAGGCACTGGAGAACCTCACCGGCCGGTGCGGCCACGTGGCGCCCGAGCATGTGCGCCAATGCCTGCGCCACCCGGGGCTGCGCCTGTCGCTGGGCGAGCGGCGCAAGGATGTCGAGGCCCACCTGACGAGGGCGCGTTAGAGCGCGCCGGGGGCTTGCCATCGGGTACTGGCCTTGGCCTGGCCGAGCGCGTAATCTCCGGCCATGCGCCATTACGCCTGCCTGTTCTGGACCCTGCTGCTTACCTGCCTCAGCCCTCTGGCGCTGGGCGAGCGGCTGCGTCTGGTAAGTGATGACTGGGCACCCTACGTGTATGAACAAGAGGGCCAACCACGCGGCATCGACGTCGAAGTTACCACCCAGGTGTTCGCACGCCTGGGGGTACAGGTTGAATGGCAGTTCATGCCCTGGAAACGCTGCCTGGCGATGGTCGAACAGGGCCAGGCCGATGGTGTCATGGATATTTTCCAGTCAGACGCGCGTCACCCCTACCTGCTGTTCCCGGCAGAACCCATGTCGGTGGTGGAATTCGTGCTGTTCCAGGCGAACGCACGCCGGCACTCGGTCGACAACCTCAACGACCTCGGCAACCTGCGTATCGGTACCTCACCTGGCTATGACTACGGAGCCGCGTTCAACCAGGCGTCGGCCTTTCAACGCGAGGCGGCACCCACCCATGAAGCCAACTTCGGCAAGCTGGTGCTGGGGCGAATCGACCTGGCGATCACCGACCGCAGGGTGGGCCAGTACCTGATCCAGCACATGGGCCTGCAACATCAGGTCGAACCGCTGCCCCTGGTGATCAGCCGCAAGGCGCAGTACCTGGGCCTGGTGCGCAAACCCGGCCGCGAGGCCCTGGCCCAGGCTTTTGCCGAGGAGTTGCGGCGTTTCAAGCAGGAGCCGGCCTATGCGGCCATCATCGCGCGTTACATAAACGACCCCAACAACATTCTTGACGCCGTTGAGCAGCAGGAAAGCAGCACAGCGCGCTAGCTCTGTTATACTCGGGCCTTCCCGCCCGGCTCACGCCCGGACGCTCGGCCTCGCAACAGGCATCCCGATCGGCATAGACGCACCCTGGCGTCAGCCTTCCGTTTCCCGGATGTGCAGTGAAAGCCCAGCTGGACCGGACGCGATCGCATCCTATAGATGCCCGTCGCGCCAGGCAGAACATCCCTACGGGCCCAGCCCACACGAGAACAGGATTGCCCATGTCCTTTGCTTCCCTCGGTCTCTCCGAGGCTCTTGTCCGCGCTATCGAAGCTGCGGGCTATACCCAGCCGACCCCCGTGCAACAGCGGGCCATTCCCGCCGTGTTGCAAGGCCGTGACCTGATGGTTGCCGCACAGACAGGTACGGGTAAAACCGGCGGTTTCGCCCTGCCGATCCTCGAGCGCCTGTTCCCTGCCGGCCACCCCGACAAGTCGCAGCGCCACGGCCCGCGTCAGCCCCGCGTACTGGTACTTACCCCAACCCGCGAGCTGGCAGCCCAAGTGCACGACAGCTTCAAGGTGTATGCCCGTGACCTGCCACTGGTCAGCGCCTGCATCTTCGGCGGTGTTGGCATGAACCCGCAGGTCCAGGCCATCGCCAAGGGTGTCGACGTACTGGTCGCCTGCCCAGGCCGCCTGCTCGACCTGGCAGGCCAAGGCAAGGTCGACCTGGCCCACGTTGAAATTCTGGTCCTCGATGAAGCCGACCGCATGCTCGACATGGGCTTCATCCATGACGTGAAGAAGGTGCTGGCACGCCTGCCGTCCAAGCGCCAGAACCTGCTGTTCTCAGCCACGTTCTCCAAAGACATCACCGACCTGGCCGACAAGCTCCTGCACAACCCGGAGCGTATCGAGGTCACCCCGCCCAACACCACCGTCGAGCGTATCGAGCAGCGCGTCTACCGCCTGCCCGCCAGCCACAAGCGGGCCCTGCTGGCGCACCTGATCACCCTCGGCGCGTGGGAGCAGGTTCTGGTGTTCACCCGCACCAAGCACGGCGCCAACCGCCTGGCCGAGTACCTGGAAAAGCACGGCCTCACCGCCGCGGCCATCCACGGCAACAAGAGCCAGAACGCCCGCACCAAGGCATTGGCTGACTTCAAGGCCAACACCGTGCGCGTACTGGTTGCCACCGATATTGCAGCGCGTGGCCTGGACATCGACCAACTGCCCCATGTGGTCAACTTCGAACTGCCCAACGTAGAAGAAGACTACGTACACCGTATTGGCCGTACTGGCCGTGCCGGCCGTTCGGGTGAAGCGATTTCCCTGGTTGCACCCGACGAAGAGAAGCTGCTCAAAAGCATCGAGCGGGTAACCCGGCAGAAAATCGCCGACGGCGACCTGATGGGCTTCGACGCCAGCCAGGTAGAAGCCGAAAAGCCGGAAGTGCGCGAGCGCCAGCAGCCCAACGGCCGCGGCGGGCGCAACCAGCAGGCCCGTGGTGAAGGCAGCAAGGACGCCAACGGCGGCCGCAAGGACAAGGGCAAGGACAAAGGCCGGACACGCCAGCAGGCTGCAGACAAGCCCGCCGAAAAACAGGCCAGTGGTGAGCGCCAGCAGCAGCCACGCAAACCGCGTGACAACAAGCCGCGCCAGCAGCAGGCCAGCAACGGCAGCACCCAGAAGGCGCCTGCCGACCGTGACCCGGAAGTGTTCCTGGATGACGATGTGGACAACTTCGGTAACCGTGCCGACTATGTCAGCCCTTACCAGAACGGCAAGGGCCAGGGCCGCAACCGTCGCCCTGGCGGTCAGGGCCAGGGGCAAGGCAATGGCCAGCAGCGCAGCAACGGAGGCGGCGGCGGCCAGGCCCGCAATGGCGGCCAGCCACGTTCCGGTGCCGGTGAAAAGCGCCCGCCCCGTGCCAACAATGGTGGCGGTGCCCGCCGTGATGGTGGCGCAGGCCGTGGCCGCCCAGCCCGCGAAGACGCCGAGCCGGCCGTACGCAGCCCTCGTCAGCCGCAGAGCCAGCCGGTGATCATCCGCAAGGAATCCAAGCTCGACCGTTTCCCGACGCCTGAGCAACTGGAAGACCTGCCCGCCCGCCCACGCGGTGAGCGGCCTGCGCTGTTGACGCGCAAGGGCTGACAACAAAAAAGGGGCCGCTTAGCGGCCCCTTTCTCATTCACACAGCAATTACTTCTGCTTCACGCCTTCAACACTGATATCCAGATCCAGGGTCTGCGAAGTCGGGCCTGGGCCTTTGATACCGAAGTCGTTCAGGTCAAGGGTAGTGGTGGCATTGAAGCCTGCGCGCTCGCCGCCCCATGGGTCCTTGCCCTCACCATTGAAGGTGGCCTTGAAGGTGACCGGCTTGGTCACGCCATGCAGGGTCAGGTCGCCGGTCACGTCAGCGGTTTTGTCACCCGTGGACTTGACGCTGGTGGAGACGAACTTGGCATCCGGGTATTTCTTCACATCCAGGAAATCGGCGCTGGCGATGTGCTTGTCACGCTCAGCGTGGTTCGACCACAGGCTGGCGGTTTTCAGATCGACGCTGATCTTGCTGGCTTCAGGCTTGGCGCTGTCCCAGCTGAAGTTGCCGTCGAAGTCCTTGAACGTGCCGTGAATGAAGCTGTAGCCCAGGTGGCTGATCTTCCAGTCAACGAATGCGTGCTGGCCTTCCTTGTCGATCTTGTACTCGGCAGCCATGACCTGGCCGGCGGAGAGCAGAGCGGTACCGAGCGCCAGAGCGGCAAAAGTCTTTTTCAACATCGTCACTTCCTTCCTTTGCAATTGAGTTGAGGATCAAGCTTTGCGGCCCAGCATGCGGGTGAGGGTCGCGTCACGGTCAATGAAATGGTGCTTGAGTGCAGCAAGGCCATGCAACCCCGCGAAGATCACCACGCCCCACGCCAGCCACAGGTGTACCACCCCAGCCACGTCGGCCTGGTCCGGCAGGTTGCTGACCAGTGCAGGCACTTCGAACAAGCCGAACACCGGAATGCCAACGCCATCGGCGGTGGAGATCAGGTAACCGGCAGTCATCAGCGCAAACAACCCCAGGTACAAGCCCAGGTGCCCAAGCTTTGCAGCCACCCGGGTAAGCGGGCCGTGGCTGGCAGGTGCCGGAGGCGGCGGGCTGACGAAGCGCCACAGTACCCGCAGCAGCATGACGGCCAACAACACCAGGCCGATGCTCTTGTGCAGGTCAGGGCCTGCCTTGCGCCACGGGCTGTAGTAGTCGAGACCGACCATCCAGAGGCCCAGACCGAACAACCCGAAAACGGTGAGCGCCACGCCCCAATGCATGACCATACTGACAACGCCGTAGCGTGAAGGTGAATTGCGCAGTTGCATGATGACCTACTTCCCCGTGAAAGCTGTGCACAGACTAGCGCGAAACGTATCGAATAAAAGCGGAAAAAATTGCTACGGATTATCGAGAAATCCGATAGCAATTGTTACGAGCCGTTATTAAGGAAACGTTAACGGAAGGCGTTGAATTACGGCTGCCAGCGCCGGCCCATCGCCGCTCACGGGCGATGGCACCGGCGCTGACTGCAGGTCAGCCCGCTTTGGCCTGGGTATCAGTCACTGCTTTCTTCGCAGGTGCTGCCTTGGCGGGGGCTTTTTTGGCGTCAGCAGGCTTGTGGGCCGGCTTGTGTGCAGGGGTGTGCTTGGCGGGCGCCGGCTTGCTTGCGGCAGGCTTGGCCGCAGCAGGCTTGGCCGCAGCAGGCTTGGCAGGCGCGGGCTTGGCCACCGGTGCGGGGGCCGCCGGCTGCGCGGGGGCAGGTGCTGGCGCAGGCGCATGCGCAGGGGCTGGAGCCGGCGCTGGCGCTACCTCATCCGCCTTGGCAGCTGGCTCGGGCGCTTTGTCGCCACCGCCAAACAGCCGCGAGAAGAAGCCTGGCTTGCCCTGCTCGGCCTTGTCAGCAGGTTTTGCGTCTGCCTTGGCCGGCGCCTTGTCCGCTGCATCGGCCTTGTCGGAGGAGCCACCGAACAGGTTGGAGAAGAACCCACCCTTGCCCTGCTTGGCTGCAGCAGCCCCGGCAGCCGCCGTCGCGGCCACTGGCGCAGCCTTGACCGGGTCGAACGACTTGCCGGCCAACAGGTCCTGCACCTGGCTGGCGGCCCGCTGGCCGCTGCGCAGGGCACCTTCCAGGGTGCCTGGGTACAGCGCATCGGTATGCTCACCGGCAAACGCCACGCGCTGCACCGGGCGCTCCCACAGCCGCCAATACTTGCTGATCTGGCCTGGGCCATAGGCCAGGTACGCGCCGCCGGTACCCACATCTGCGCTGTAGCGCTTCACTTCGTACCCGGTAAAGGCGCCACGGGCCTGCGGGTAGAAGGCATGCAGGCGGATCAGCACCTGGTCGGCCATCTGCTTGTCGCCGAAGGCCTGCAACAGGCGGGCATTGTCACCCGACAGGTTGATCACCACGTTGGCACCGCCTTTCAGGGCCGGCTCGATCCACAGCATGCCAAGGCCAGTGTTGCTGTAGATTTCGCCCGACATGCGCGCGCGGCTTTCCCATACCGGCTTCTTGAATTTGAGCATCAGCTGGTCGCGCCAGCCGTAGTTGGTGCCCTTGATCGCCGCCAGGTGTTGGTTGTCCAGGCCGGGGGTCATCTGGATCTTGGCCAAGGCACGCAGCGGCACGGCCATCACCAGGTAGTCGGCACGGTAGCCCACGCTGCCCACCTTCACGGTGACGCCGTCCTTGTCCTGCACGATGGCGGTGACTGGCGAGCTGGTCTTGATGGTTTTCAGTTGCTTGACGAAAGCCTGGGCCAGTACCGGGCTGCCGCCTGGCAGGCGTGCCGCGCGCAGGTCGCGGTCGCTCACATCACGGTACACGCGGTTCTGCTGGGCGAAGTACAGCAGCGACAGGCGCGACGGCTCGTCGTAACGGGTACGGATCTGCTGGTTGACCAGCTGGCGGGCGGTGGCGGGCAACTGCAGCTTGTCCAGCCAGGAAGACACGGTGATCTGGTCCAGGGCGAACAGCGTGCTGGTCGCCTGTGGCTTCAGCGGGTCGTCGATGGAGCGCGCCAGGTCATCGACGGTTTTTTCGTAGCGCTTGAGCGCCTCGGCGGTGGCCGGCTGCTTCACGGCGAGGTCGGCGGCACTGAAATATTCGCCATCGATCAGGTAGCCAGGGGTACGGACAAACTCGGGCGCGGGCAACGTGTCGAGCTTGAAGCGGTCCAGGTACTGGTTCAGTACCGGCTGCGCCTTGGTATTGCCGATCCATTCGCTGGTGGCCAGGCCCGAGCGCCCGCCCATGCCAGGCTTGGCTTCCAGCACAGTCACCTGCCAGCCTTTGTTCTGCAACTCGTAAGCGGCCGTGAGGCCCGCCATACCGCCGCCCACCACAATCGCCGTGGGCGTCTTGTCACTCGCCAGCGCGGCGCCGCTGGACACACCAATCAATACCAGCGCGCACAGGCGCACCCAAGCAGCAGCCATATCGGCAAACTCCGAGTCAGGGGTTACAAAAAACGGGGAGAGGCGGAATGCCCCGAGAGAGGCGCTAGAATACGTCAGCGCCGCAAGGCCTGCCAGCGTAGTGATATCAAGTGCTTCAGGTAAATCACTTTTTCTGCCGGGTTGTCCTGCACCGCGCCTTTGCTTAGGCTTACCCGCCGAACCACGCCGCAAACCAGGAGAAGTGCCCATGGGCCTCAACGATCAGTGGATGCAACGCGACCTCAAGGTGTTGTGGCACCCCTGCACGCAGATGAAAGACCACGAGCACCTGCCCCTGATACCGATCAAACGCGGCGAAGGCGTATGGCTGGAAGACTTCGAGGGCAAGCGCTACCTGGATGCGGTAAGCAGTTGGTGGGTGAACGTGTTCGGCCACGCCAACCCGCGTATCAACCAGCGCATCAAGGACCAGGTGGACCAGCTGGAGCATGTGATTCTGGCGGGCTTCAGCCATCAGCCGGTGATCGAGCTGTCGGAGCGCCTGGTGGCCATGACCCCGGCCGGGCTCGACCGGGTGTTCTACGGTGACAACGGTTCGTCGTGCATCGAAGTGGCGCTGAAGATGAGCTTCCATTACTGGCAGAACGTCGGCAAACCGGACAAAAAGCGCTTCGTCACCCTCACCAACAGCTACCACGGCGAGACCATTGCCGCCATGTCGGTAGGTGATGTGCCGCTGTTCACCGAAACCTACAAGGCCTTGTTGCTCGATACTCTCAAAGTGCCGAGCCCCGATTGCTACCTGCGCCCCGAGGGCGTCAGTTGGGAAGAACACTCCCGCACTCTGTTCGCCGTCATGGAACAGACCCTGGCCGAGCACCACGCCACCATCAGCGCGGTGATCATCGAGCCGCTGATCCAGGGCGCGGGCGGCATGCGCATGTACCACCCGGTGTACCTCAAACTGCTGCGCGAAGCCTGCGACCGCTACGACGTGCACCTGATCCATGACGAGATCGCCGTCGGCTTTGGCCGCACCGGCAGCATGTTCGCGTGTGAACAGGCCGGCATCCGCCCCGACTTCCTGTGCCTGTCCAAGGCCCTGACCGGCGGTTACCTGCCGCTGGCTGCCTGCCTGACCACCGACAAGGTGTACCAGGCGTTCTACGACGACTACTCGACCCTGCGCGCGTTCCTGCACTCGCACAGCTACACCGGCAACCCGCTGGCCTGTGCAGCGGCCCTGGCCACCCTGGATATCTTCGAACAGGACAACGTGATCGAAGCCAACAAGCCCCTGGCCAAGCGCATGGCCACGGCCACGGCGCACCTCGCCGACCACAAGCATGTGGCGGAGATACGCCAGACCGGCATGGCGCTGGCCATCGAGATGGTCCAGGACAAGGCCGGCAAGGTCGCCTACCCGTGGCAGCAGCGCCGTGGCCTGAAGGTGTTCGAGCATGCACTGACCCGCGGCGCCCTGCTGCGCCCGTTGGGCAGCGTGGTGTACTTCCTGCCACCGTACGTGATCACGCCAGAGCAGATCGACTTCCTGGCGGAAGTGGCCAGCGAAGGCATCGACATTGCCACCCGCGACAGCGTCAGCGTTGCCGTACCGAGCAACTTCCACCCCGACTTCCGCGACCCCGGCTGACAGCGCTCGGGGGCGATGCCCTCGTTCGCCACCCGCCCTGTGCCCCTTTCATCAGAGCCTGACCCATGAGATTGTCCCGCTTCTTCATCGACGCCCCCCTGAGCATCGGCGAGCACGACCTGCCCGAAGCCCAGGCCCACTACATTGGCCGCGTACTGCGCATGGCCCCCGGCGATGCCGTGCAATTGTTCGATGGCAGCGGCCAGGAGTACCGCGGGCAGCTGCTGGAAGTGGGCAAGAAGACCGTGCGTGTCACCCTGGACCAGGCCGTTGCAGGCCAGGCCGACTCCCCCTTGCAGGTTCACCTGGGCCAGGGCCTGTCACGGGGCGAACGCATGGACTGGGCGATCCAGAAGGCCACCGAACTGGGTGTCAGCCAGATCACACCGATTGTCAGCGAACGCTGCGAAGTGCGCCTTAAGGACGAACGCGCCGACAAGCGCCTGGCCCACTGGCGCCAGGTGGCGATCAGCGCCTGCGAGCAATGCGGGCGCTCCACGCTACCTGTCATTCACCCCCCTCAGACGCTTTCAGAGTGGCTGGCCAACACCGCAGCCGACCTCAAGCTGGTGTTGCACCCGGTGGCCGAGCCACTCGCAAGCCATGCCAGGCCCGCTACCCTGGCCTTCCTGATCGGCCCAGAGGGCGGCCTGAACGACCACGAAGTCGAGCAGGCAAAGGCGGCCGGTTTCCAGGCCGCACGCCTTGGGCCGCGTGTGCTGCGCACCGAAACCGCGCCGGTGGTGGCACTGGCCGTGGCGCAGCAACTGTGGGGCGACTTCTAACGCACGTAGAACGAAATCGCCACGAAGTGCATGAGGCTGCCGGCGATCACGAACAGGTGCCAGATGCCGTGCCAGTGACGGAAGCGCCGGTCGAAGGCGAAGAAGATGATACCCACGGTATAGAACACCCCGCCTGCGGCCAGCCAGGCAAACCCGGCGCTGCCCAGCGTATGCAGCAGCGGGTTGACAGCCACTAGCACGATCCAGCCCATCACCGCGTAAATGATGATGGACAGTACCCGCGCTTCGGAGCGTGGCTTGATCTCCTGCAGCATGCCCAGCACGGCCAGCCCCCACACCACGCCAAACAGGCTCCAGCCCCAGGGGCCACGCAGGCTCACTAGGCAGAACGGTGTGTAACTGCCGGCAATCAGCAGGTAGATGGACAGGTGATCGAGCTTGCGCATGATCACCTTCGCCCGCCCACGGGTGCTGTGGTAAAGGGTGGAGATGCTGTACAGCAGCAGCAGCGTGCCGCCGTAGATCGAGAAGCCGACGATCTTCCATGGGTCGCCTTGCAGCCCCGCGCTGACGATCAGCCAGATGGCACCGATACAGGCCAGAACCGCACCCACCAGGTGGGTCCAGGCATTGAAACGTTCACCGTAATACATGTGCTAGAAGACCTTTCATCAAGCGGCAAGTTTCATGCGCCAAGCGGGTCGCTCAGTCATCCAGGCTACTGGACTGGCCTAGCTTGCCGCTGCGCTGGGCATCACGCACCAGGCGCTCCAGCCCTACCAGGTCGGGTACCCGGGCAACCTGGTCGCCCACCTGCACGGCTGCAAGTTCCAGCGGGCTCAACGGTACATCCACGTAGTTGAGCTGGCTGTCGAGCTTGCACGAACGCGGAATGTCCTGCAGCAGCAATGCCAGGTAGCGCAGGCCGGTGTCGCCCAAAGCATTGAGCACCACCACGCGCGCACGGTCGCCACATGGGGTCTCGGTGCCGCATGCGGCCTCGAAGCCAATCAGCGGCAGCCGCTGCTGACGCCAGTCCACCCAGCCCAGGTGCCAGGGCGGGTCGCCACGCTGGCACACCAGGTTGCGCTGCCCGCTCAGTTCCGCCACCGCCACGTTGGGCAGCACCAGGGTGCGGTCACCCAGGGTCAGCAGCAGGCCAGTCAGGCTGCTGCGCTGCCCGGCGATCAGTTCAAGCATGGGGCTGGCTCCAGTGGGCAATGCTTTGCAGCAGCAGCGACTCCTGATACGGCTTGCCCAGGTACTCGTTGACGCCGATGGCCATGGCACGGTCGCGGTGCTTTTGGCCGGTGCGTGAGGTGATCATGATGATGGGCAATTGTTGCATGCGTTCGTCACGGCGAATGCGGGTGGCCACCTCGAAACCGTCCATGCGCGGCATTTCGATGTCCAGCAGCAGCACGTCGGGGCGATGCTCTTCAAGCAGGGCCATGGCGTCCACCCCATCCTTGGCGGTGATCACACTCATGCCATGGCGCTCGAGCAGGCGGCTGGTGACCTTGCGCACGGTCACCGAGTCGTCCACCACCATCACCAGCAAGGCCTTGCGCGGTGCCGGGCCCAGCAACTGCAACTGCGGTACGCCACCCGGCAACCGCGCCAGGCGCCGCTGCTGGCCGCGCAACTGGCCAAGCAGGTCCAGAATCAGCACCACCCTGCCATCGCCCAGCAATGTCGCCCCGGAAAGGCCGGCGACCGCAGCAAACTGCGGCCCCAGGCTCTTGACCACGATCTCGCGGCTGGGCGACAGGCTGTCGACCTGGATCGCGAACGACTGCTCCTGGGAATGCACCAGCAGCACCGGCAACGGCACGCTCTGCCCCAGCAGGGCCGGGCGTGCACCGCCCTGCAGCAGTTCACCCAGGTAACGCAGCTGGTACTCGTGGCCGGCGTACACATACTGTGGCGGTTCTTGCTCGTAGCACGCGGCCAGCTCGGCGGGCGGTACGCGCACGATGCCCTCGATGGTATTGAGCGGGATGGCGTACTGCTCATCGCCCAAATGCACCATCAGCGCACGGTTGATCGACACGGTGAACGGCAGGCGGATCAAAAACCGCGCGCCCTTGCCCGGCGCCGACTCGATACTCATCGAGCCACCCAGTTGCTTGACCTCCTCGTGCACCACATCCATGCCCAGCCCGCGCCCGGAAATCTGCGTGATTTTCTCGGCAGTGGAAAAACCGGGCCGCAGGATGAACTGCAGGATCTCGTGGTCGCTCAACTGTGCCTGCGGGTCGAGCAGGCCACGTTTGATCGCCTTGAGTCGTACGGCTTCCAAGGGTACGCCGGCGCCGTCATCGGTCATCTCGATGACAATGTCGGCGCCTTCGTGCAGCAGGTTCAGGTGAATGGTGCCCTGCTCAGGCTTGCCGGCTGCCAGGCGGGCTGCCCGGCTTTCCAGGCCGTGGTCCACGGCATTGCGCAGCATGTGCTCCAGCGGCGCCACCATGCGTTCGAGCACGCTGCGGTCCAGTTCACCCTCGGCATTGCCCACCACCAGTTCCACATGCTTGCCCAGCTCGCTCGCCACCTGCCGCACCACCCGCTGCAAGCGCGGCACCAGGCGCTCGAACGGCACCATCAGGGTGGCGGTGAGGCCCTCCTGCAACTGGCTGTTCACGCGCGCCTGCTGCTGCAACAGCCCGTAGGCTTCCTGGGCACGCTGGGCCATGGTTTCCTTGAGGTCGAGCAAGTCGGAGGCGGATTCGAACAAGGCCCGGGACAGCTGCTGCAACTGCGAATGGCGGTCCATTTCCAGCGGGTCGAAGTCGTCATAGATGTCGCTTTCAATCTGCTGACGGCTGGAAATACGCCCCTGGGTTTCGATATCCAGCCGCAACAGCTGGTCGCGCATACGCTCCAGGGTGGTTTCCATTTCGTTGAGGGTGAACTGGGCATCGTTCACTTGCTGCTCGATACGCCCACGAATGACGGAGTGCTCACCGGCCAGGTTGCCCAGGTCGTCCAGCAGCTCGGCATCGACCTTGACCATGTCGCCCGGCGCGCGCTCCGGGGCAAGCGCGGGCACCTCGCTGCTCAACGCTTCAACAGGCCCCTGGCGCGCTGCGTTATCGGCCAGGGCGGCACCGCTGAAATTGCGGATGTAATCGATCAGTGCCGTGGCGGCATGCAGCGGCTGGCCAAGGCGCACGGCATCGAGCATCTGCGCCAGGCGATCATGGCAATTTTGCAACAGGGCGAACAATGCCCCGCCAGGTGGCAGGCGCCCTGCGGCCAGCAGCTCGTACAGAAACTCCAGTTCATGGGCCAGGTCACCGATGGGGCCGATCTCGACCATGCGCGCAACGCCCTTGAGGGTGTGCAGGTCGCGCATCAGGTTGTCCACCTCGGCGGTGTTGCGCGGGTCCGCCTGCCAGCGGGCCAGTGCGGCGGCGGCACTCTCGACGATATCCGAGCTTTCTTCGAGAAATACCTCGAGCAACTCTTCGCCGGGGTTATCCGGGCCCTGAGGCGGCAACTGCGATGGCTCAGCCAGTGCCGGCGCAGGCACCTGCCCAAGGCCGAGGGTATCGCTCAAATCCATGTCCGGGTGCAACGGGGTGACCGTGTCCAGGCCGACCAGGCCGGTAGCACCCGGCGCCAGGCCTTCACCCAGCAGGTCACGCAGGCTTTGCACCAGCTCCAGGCGGGCGACCACGTCCTGGCCGGCCGCCAGTTCGTCCAGCATGTCGAGCAACGCTTCGTGGGCCTGGTGCGCCTGGGCGAAGAAGCGCGGGTCGGCCGGCAGGCTGCCCTCCTCCACGGCGCCGTACAGGTCGAGCAGCGCCTCGCACACCTCGTCCACCTGCCACAGGTCGGCCTGGTGCGCGGCATGGCCAAGCTGGGTCATTTCGTCCAGCAGGGTTTCGAGCCCGTCTCGCTGGCCGGGCTGTTGCTGCCAGCCAGACAACAGCGCTTCGGCATCCATCAGGCTGTCCATGGCCTGGCTAAGAAACGCGGCCACCGCCTGCGGGTCACGGGCACGTCGCCGCGTGGTCGGCAAGCTGGCGTGGGCGCCAGCCAGGCGTTCGTCCACCGCTACGCCCACCTGCTCGATCAGCGCGGTAGCGCCCGGCAAGGGTGCCAGGGGGCTGCTGCCCAGTTGCGCCAGGGCCTGCAGAAACAGGCCGTGGGCCGCGTGCAGCCATTCAACCTCGGCGGCCTGCAGGGGCAATTGGTGGCCTTTGTATTCACGTACAAGCCGGTCGAAAGCCGTGGCCAGCTCGGCCACGGGCATCACCCCGGCCATGGCAGCGCTGCCCTTGAGCGTATGCAAGGCCCGCTGCAAGGCATCGCTGACCGGCACCTCGGGGCCCACTGCGCTGTGAAGAAAACTTTCAATGCTGGCCAAGTGGCCCTGGGCTTCGCTGCGGAAGACCTCCAGCAACTGCGGGTCCAGCCCATCGACCTTGGCCGCTCCGGCAGCCTTGCCTTCAGCCAGGGCGTGCAGGCGCCCGGCCAACTGCTCGATCTCGGTCAGTTGCGGCAACTGGCCTGCAGCAAAGTCGGCCAGCAGGTCCGGCAGGTGAACGAACGCCTGCTGCATCGCCAGCTGGCTGTCCGGCCCCAGCACGCCACGGCCTTCCAGTACGCGGTTGAGCAGGTGCTCGGCCCCCCAGGCCAGCTCTGCAACTGCCTCGGCATGCACCATGCGGCCGCTGCCCTTGAGCGTGTGCAACGCCCGGCGCATGTCCAGCAAGGCTTGCCGCTGCTGGTTGTCGGCGCGCCAGCGCAGCCAGTGCCGCTCTATTTCCGGCAGCAGTTCACCGGCTTCTTCAAGAAACACCTCGCGCAGCTCATCGTCCACGCCATCGCCGTCAACACGGCCAACAGGGGCATCCTGGGCTTGCTTGCAGTGCACACCCAGCGCGGCCAGGCTGGCGCGCGCCATGTCGATGAAGGGCTGGCCGTCGGCCAGGGGGTCGGCCACGCGCCATTGCAGGTAGCCCTCGGCAGCGCTCAGGGCATCGGCCAGCTGGGCCAGATCGTCGGCAGGGGGCTCGGCCTCCAGGTGCTGCAACCAGCCTTGCACGTAGCTGGCGCTGCCTTCGAACAGTTCGGCGGCGGCCGGCAACATCAGCATCGCCAAGGCGCCCCGCACCTGCTGCAGCAACCCCGGCAGGGCCTGCAGGCGCTGCCGCGGCCAACCCGATTCCAGGCAATCACCGATCAGGTCCTTGGCCTGCTGCAGCACGTTCAGCGACTCTTCAAACACCACCTGACGGATCTCGGCCAGGTCTGAACCTGGCAGGCCGCCGTGGCCGCTTTCTTCCAGGGGCCCGACCATGCCGTTCAGGCTGGCCTCGACATACAGCAACGCGCCGGCCACATCCATCAACACACTGTCGTCCGCCGCTTGCCCGCCCTGGGCCAGGCCCTGCAACGCCAGCACCTGGTCGATGATCACCCGCCGAGGCTGCTGAAAGCCCAGCACGGCCAGGGTATCGGCAACGTGGCGCAGCGGCGCCAGCAACCCGTCGAGCTGTTCGCTGTGCTCACGGTCGCTGCGCACGAACTGGTCCAGGCGCTCCTTGATGCGCATCAGGTCGTCACACAGCGCGCTTACCACCGAACGCAGCGCATCGCGCCCCGGCCCGGCCTGCACCTGGTCGCGCCAGTTAGCCAGCGACAGGTCGAGGTTGGCGAGGTCGTCTGGCCCGGCGAACCGCTGCGCGGCGCCGCCGATCAGGCTACCTTGGGCCACAGGCTCGGCGCCCCGGCAGGCGCGCAGCTGGTTGAGCAGCGGTAACATCACCAACGGCAGGTCGTGGCGCGCACCCCGTAGCCGCTCCAGGTACGACGGCAGTTGCTCCAGGCCGCGGAACAACACACCCAGGCAGTCCCCGCGTGGGCTGACCTGGCCGTCGGCAAGCGCCCTGGCGAGCAGCTCCAGCTCTTCGGCCAGGCGGGTTGCACCGGGCAGTTCGAGCATGTGCAGGCAGCCATGCACCTGGTGCAGGTTGTCCACCACAAAGGCCATCATGGACAGGTCGCCGGGTTCGCCGGCAAAGCGTTCCAGCGCCTGGCGTGCCTGCCCCAGGCAGTCAAGCAGGGCAGGCTTGGCCCAAGCCAGCGCTACCGTATCGTGGCGGGCCGGGCTTGCAGCAGCACCAGACATGGGCATGGGCATCCTCACTGGGGCTCGGCAGGCGGCGGCAGCGTGAAGCCCGACACCGACCGGCGCATTTCGCTGGCCATGCGCGCCAGGTGGCGGATGCTGTCGGCGGTCGCACCGGAGCCTGCGGAGGTTTGCGCGGTAATCTGCTGGATCACCGCCATGGTATGGGATATCTGCCCGGCCGAAGACGTCTGCAACTGGGCTGCGTCGGAGATGCTGTGGATAAGGTCGGCGAGGTTCTGCGACACGCCTTCGATCTCGGCCAGCGCCACCCCGGCGTCCTGGGCCAGGCGGGCACCGCGCACCACCTCGGCAGTGGTCTGCTCCATGGAGATGACAGCTTCGTTGGTGTCGGCCTGGATGGTGCGCACCAGGGCCTCGATCTGCCGGGTGGCCGAAGAGGAGCGTTCGGCCAGGCGCTGCACCTCGTCGGCGACCACGGCAAACCCGCGCCCGGCCTCGCCGGCGAGGGAAGCCTGAATGGCCGCGTTGAGGGCCAGGATGTTGGTCTGGTCGGCAATGTCGTCGATCAGGCTGACGATGTCGCCAATTTCCTGGGAGGACTCACCCAGGCGCTTGATGCGCTTGGCCGTGTCCTGGATCTGCTCACGGATGTTGTTCATGCCGTCGATGGTGTTGTGCACCACCTCGTTGCCCTTGTTGGCGATGGCCACCGAGCGCTCGGCGACCTTGGCCGACTCGTAGGCATGGGCCGACACCCGGTCGATGGATTCGACCATGTCGCCTACCGCCTCGGACGCTTCGCTGATCTGCTCGGCCTGCTGCTCGGAGGCCTTGGCCAGCTGCCGTGCGGTGTTCTGGGTATCCTGCACCGCCGCTGCCACCTGTACCGCGCTGTGGTTGATGGTAGCGACCAGGTCGCGCAGCTGGTCCACGGAGTAGTTGATCGAGTCGGCAATGGCGCCGGTGAAGTCCTCGGTTACCGAGACGGTCACGGTGAGATCGCCGTCAGCCAGTTCCTCGATTTCGTCCAGCAGGCGCATGATCGCCTGCTGGTTGCGTTCGTTCTTTTCAGCCGTCTCGCGCAGCTGCCGGTTGGTGGTGCGCACCATCACCAGGCCGATGAGGATGATCGACGCCAGCGCCAGCAGGCCCAGGGCATAACCGCCAACGGTATCCAGGGTACGGCCGCTGGCCAGGTTCTCGAACCCGTTGGCCAGGTGCGAAGCTTCGTCCAGCAGGGTTTGCGACAGGCTGAAGATATTGCCGGCAGCCTCACGCACCTTGAACAGCTCAGGCGAGGTTTCAAGAATTTCGTCCACCGAGCCTGCCACGAACTGGAACAGTTCGGCGATATCGGCCAGGCGGGCACGGGCATCGGCATCCTCGACCCGGGTCACATCGATGCTGGCATCGCCTTTGAGCATGCCCTCGAGCACCTGACCGAAGCGGCCGGCATCGCGGCCGAACGCGTCCGCCGCCTGGGCTGCAGCGTCGTCACCGGCAAGCACCGTGTTCACCGAACCCAATATACGCTCGGCCAGCAGCAACTGGCGCTGGGCAACGGCAACCTGGCTGGCAGGCGCGCCGCTTTTCAGCAGGATTTCGACCACCTTCTCGTACTCCACCTGCAACTGGGGCACCGTTTCGGCAAGCGTTGCCGCCACCTGGTGCAACGACAGCACGGTCTGCTCGCTGGCCAGGATGGTGTCGGTGCTCTTGCGCAGGTTTTCCCAGTCGTCACGCACCGCCTCCATTTCGTCGCGCACCTTGGGTGGCGCCGGCGGGAGCCCGGTAGCCTTGTCGCCGTGGCGCAGGTAGCCCCAGCGCCGCTCGAAGTCGTTGCGCGCGTCGGACAGCAAGCGGAACGCCAGCGCCTTGCCGGTCGCCGCTTCGGTCGCATTCTTGGCAATGCGCTGGGACAGCACCCGCAGCTCGCCTGCATGGCCGATGTACTGTTTGTCGTAGTTGGACTGGGTGTTGAGGTAGGCGAAATTGGCGAACAGCAGGATGATCGACAGGATCAGGATCAGGAACAGCACGGTGATCTGCGCGATGCTGCGCGTGCGGGGCGTCACGGTGGTGGCGGTGACCGGGGTAGCTGGGTTGTTCACGTTCGCACGTCCTATAACGCCACATCGAGAAAGCCCGGCGCCTGGGCCAGGGCGAAGGGGCTGAAGATTGCCCAGTCACGTGCGCGGTGAAAATGCCCTTGCACGAAGGGGGCGGCCGTTTCGGCCAGGGGGAACGGCGGCGCCAGTTGCAGGCTGTCCAGGGCAAAGTGCTGCAGGCCGAGTACCTCGTCCACCAGCAGGCCGACGAACAGGTCTTCATGGTCCAGCACCAGCACGCGCCGCTGCTTGCCCGCCGTAGCGTGGCCCAACCCCAGAAAGCGGCCCAGGTCCATCACCGGCAACAGCCGGCCGCGCAGGTTGGCCACGCCGCACACCCACGGCTGCACCCCCGGCACGCGGCTGCTGCGGGGCTCGCGCAGCACTTCGGCCACTTCACCCATGGGCGCCACGAACCACTGCCCAGCGATGCGAAAACCGATGCCGCTCCATTGCTGCAGGCGGGTGCCTTGGGCGGGCTGGTCGGCGACCAGCAGGCGGCAACGCCGGTCGATGTCCAGCAACAGCTCGAAGGCGGTCAGCGACGCGCCCTGCGGGCGGGTGGTCAAGCGCCCAGCACTTCTTGAAGCTTGGCGATCAGCGCATCCTCTTCCACCGGTTTTATCAGGAAGTCGCGGGCGCCCTGCCGGGTTGCCCAGATGCGGTCGGTTTCCTGGTCCTTGGTGGTCACCACGATCACCGGAATGTCGCGGGTTACCGGGTCCTTGCTGAGCTGGCGGGTCGCCTGGAAGCCGTTCATGCCGGGCATGACGATGTCCATCAGCACCGCGTCGGGCTTGTCCTGCCTGGCCAAGGCCACGCCGTCGGCACCATTGTTGGCCTTGAGCACTTGGTGGCCGTGTTTTTCAAGCCACTCGGTCAAGCGGTACATCTCTGTCGGCGAGTCGTCGACAATCAGAACTCGGGCCATGCTGGCTCCCCATCAGAAAAATAAGACCGTGCCATGGCTGGGCGCGGTCAGGGTGCGTGTTGTGGGTCTGTGGCAGGTTGCTCCACGGCGAACCCGGGCACGTGGGCACGGATTGCCTCGAGCAGTTCGTCCTTGCTGAACGGCTTGGTCAGGAACTGATCGGACCCGACCACCCGGCCGCGGGCCTTGTCGAACAGGCCGTCGCGGGACGACAGCAAGATGACCGGGACGTCCTTGAAGGTACTGTTGTGCTTGATCACGGCGCAGGTCTGGTAGCCGTCCAGCCGTGGCATCAGCACGTCGACGAAGATGATGTCCGGCCGGTGATCGACGATCTTGGCCATGGCGTCGAAACCATCGCTGGCGGTAATCACCTCGCAGCCCACCTCGCCGAGCAACATCTGCGCGGTGCGGCGGATCGTGCGCGAATCGTCGATCACCATCACCTTCAGGGGTTGTTCCATAAACGCCTACCCGTGGGAATTAGCTGCAAGTTGCACGCGTGCGCCACGACAATGGCGGCCCGGAGCAGGGATGCTCGTCGCTTGAGGCTTGTAGCTCAAGGCTTGCAGCTGCATTTTTAGCACAGTACGCAGCCCCGTTCCATCTGCCATGCCCCTTGACCGGCGGCGTCGGCAGCGCCACCCTGAGCCACTTTTCTTTCGATCCATCGCGGCAGCGTGCCGCCAAGAGGAACCACCCCATGAGCGTTCGCCTCGGCATTGTCATGGACCCCATCGCGTCCATCTCCTACAAAAAGGACAGTTCGCTGGCCATGCTGCTGGCTGCCCAGGCGCGCGGCTGGAGCTTGTTCTACATGGAACAGCCCGACCTTTACCTGGGTGCCGGCCAGGCCCGCGCGCAGATGCGCCCGCTGAAGGTATTCGCCGACCCGTCCCGCTGGTTCGAGCTGGGCGATGAGCAGGACAGCGCCCTGGCCGACCTGGACGTGATCCTGATGCGCAAGGACCCGCCCTTCGACATGGAGTTCGTCTACAGCACCTACCTGCTGGAGCAGGCCGAGCGTGAAGGCGTGCTGGTGGTCAACCGCCCGCAGAGCCTGCGCGACTGCAACGAGAAACTGTTCGCCACCCAGTTCCCGCAGTGCATGGCGCCAACCCTGGTAAGCCGGCGCGCCGACATTCTGCGTCAGTTCGCCGCCACCCATGGCGACGTGATCCTCAAACCGCTCGATGGCATGGGCGGCGCTTCGGTGTTCCGCCACCGCCAGGGCGACCCGAACCTGTCGGTGATCCTCGAAACCCTGACCCAGCACGGTGCCCAGCAGATCATGGCGCAGGCCTACCTGCCGCAGATCGTCGATGGCGACAAGCGCATCCTGATGATCGATGGCGAGCCGGTGCCTTATTGCCTGGCACGCATCCCGGCCAGTGGTGAAACCCGGGGGAACCTGGCTGCCGGCGGGCGTGGCGAGGCGCGCCCGCTGACCGAGCGCGACCGCTGGATCGCGGCCCAGGTGGGCCCGGTGCTGCGTGAAAAGGGCCTGCTGTTCGTGGGCCTGGACGTGATTGGCGACTCGCTCACCGAAATCAACGTCACCAGCCCTACCTGCATTCGCGAAATCGACGCGGCCTACAACACCGACATCGGCGGCCAGCTGATGGACGCCATTGATCGCCAGCTCAAGGCCCGCTGACCGCGGGCACGAAGTACAAGCGCCGAGTGCGGTATGATGCGCAGCCGCTCGCCGGGAGCCACTCACCTGCACAGGCGTGGCTCAAGCTTGACGCTGACCGTGGATAACCGATGACGCTGCCCGCTGACATCCCTGCCGACCTGCTGCCGCCGCGCGTACGCCCGGTGGACCGCCTGGGCTTTACCCTGTTCCTGGCTGCGCTCGTGCACCTGGCGTTGATCCTTGGCGTGGGTTTCAGCGTGGTCAAGCCCGCCCAGGTCAGCCACACCATGGATATCACCCTGGCCACCTTCAAAAGCGAAAAGCCGCCGCAAAAGGCGGATTTCCAGGCCCAGGACAACCAGCAGGGCAGCGGTACGCTGGACAAGAAAGCAGTGCCCAAGACCACCGAACTTGCGCCCTTCCAGGACAGCAAGATCAACAAGATCACCCCGCCCCCGGCCGCCAGGCCGGAAGTGGCGCCACCGCCCAAGCCGCAAAAATCTGCAGTGGCCACCAAGGCCGCCAAGCCGCAGAAGGTCGAGCCCAAGCCCAAGGAAAGCAAACCCCAGCCCAAGGCAGCGCCGGCTCCGGCGTTCGACAGTTCGCAGTTGTCCAGCCAGATCGCCAGCCTGGAGGCGGAGCTGGCCAACGAACAGCAGCTGTATGCCAAACGCCCGCGCATTCACCGGCTCAATGCTGCCTCCACCATGCGCGACAAGGGCGCCTGGTACAAGGAGGAGTGGCGCAAGAAAGTGGAACGGGTGGGCAACCTCAACTACCCCGACGAAGCGCGTCGGCAGCAGATCTACGGCAACCTGCGCATGATGGTTTCGATCAACCGCGACGGCTCGCTGTACGAGGTGCTGGTGCTTGAATCGTCCGGGCAGCCCGTGCTCGACCAGGCCGCGCAGCGCATCGTGCGCCTGGCGGCACCGTTTGCGCCGTTTACCGGGGACCTGGCTGAATACGACCGGCTTGAGATTATCCGCACCTGGCGCTTTGCTAGAGGGGACCGGCTTTCCAGTAATTGATGCCTGAGCCAGGCGCAGATTATCTAGCAGTTTTGCCAGTTGTGGCTGCAGCCAAAGCGACGTGCAATTGCGGTACATCCAACCGCGAGGAATTACACGCCATGAACAGCCCATTGCCCCTAAATAAACTCCAAGAGCAATTCAAAGAAAACGTGCAGCGCTTTTGGGCAGATTTAACAAAAGCCGAAGGCCACTCCCCCAGCGCCGACATCCTCACGGAGACTGTAAAAACGCAGGTTCGCTTGAAGCGAGGCGATAAGATAATCCAGTACACGTCTGCCAAAGGCGCATTTCATGCATTGGCATCCGATAAAACGGCACTGCTGACCTGTGTCTACGATGACCAATTGCCTGTCAACAAGGAAGGTGATTTGCCAGCATTGCAAATACTTTTCCGTAACCTTCGATCAGGGCGTGCTGACGTCACCACTTCGCCCAATGCCGACATCATGGTAGCGCTCGGCTGGGGACAGTGGTTTCGAGAGAAGTACGGCTTCGCATTCGTGTACTTCGATCAAGCGCAGCAAGGCACCGCCGACGTAAAGTTTGAACCCAGCGAAGACAACATCGGTGACAGCCGTAAATCAATCATCAAAGTTTCCGCGACTTTCGACTTGGTGGGTCACCCCTCTAAGGAAAAGGTGTCAATTGACGTGAACGCGGAGGGCAAATTGATTTTTATTAACGAATGATTACAGGCATGCGCAGGTCGAAACCAGGTGCTGCCTCTTCACGGCAGCACCTTGCCAGCCTCGCTGCCTGGCGCCACACTACCCCCCATGAAGACCCTCACGCCGAGCTACCTCAAGCACCAGTTCCTGATCGCCATGCCGCACATGGCCGACCCGAACTTCGCCCAGACCCTCACGTACATCGTCGAGCACAACGCCCATGGCGCCATGGGGCTTGTGGTGAACCGGCCGCAGGAGCTGAACCTGGCCGACATCCTCGAGCAGTTGCGCCCGGATGAAGTGCCCGCAGCCAGCACCCTGCAGGTGCCCATTTACCAAGGCGGGCCGGTGCAGACCGACCGTGGGTTCGTGCTGCACACCAGCGAGTGCACCTACCAGGCCACTGTCGAGCTGGAGGGCGTTTCGCTGTCCACCTCCCAGGATGTGCTGTTTGCCATCGCCGAGGGCGTGGGCCCGCAAAAAAGCCTGATCACCCTGGGTTATGCCGGCTGGGAAGCAGGCCAACTGGAGGCCGAGCTGGCCGACAACGCCTGGCTCAACTGCCCGTTCGACCCGGAAATCATCTTTGGCCTGGCCAGCGACCTGCGCCTTGAAGCGGCCGCTGCCAGCCTGGGCATCAACCTGCACCTGCTCACCAGCCAGGCGGGGCACGCCTGATGGCCGAGCAGCCTGCCGAACCCCGCCTGCTGCTGGGTTTCGACTACGGCAGCAAGCAGATTGGCGTTGCAGTGGGCCAGGTCGTTACCGGCCAGGCCCGCGAACTGTGCACCCTGAAAGCGCAGAACGGTGTGCCGGACTGGGCGCAGGTAGAACGCCTGATCGCCGAGTGGAAACCTGATGCCATCGTCGTCGGCCTGCCCCTGAACATGGACGGCACCCCCAGCGAAATGAGCGCTCGCGCCGAGAAATTCGCCCGCCGCCTCAATGGCCGTTTCAACCTGCCCGTGCATACCCACGACGAGCGCCTGACCACCTTCGAAGCCAAAGGTGAACGCATGGCCCGGGGCGGCCAGCGCGGCAGCTACCGCGACAACCCGGTCGATGCCATTGCCGCTGCGCTGCTGCTGCAGGGCTGGCTGGAGGCCAATACCTGATCACTTCTGCTGCCGGCCACCCACCGGCGCACCCTTGCGAGGAGCCTGTTATGAGCCTACCCGATCCCGCCGCGCTGATTCGGCAGATGGCGGTCGACCTGCGTGCCCATCTGGCACGCCGCGGCATCACCGAGCCGCGCTATATCGGTATCCGTACGGGCGGCGTCTGGGTTGCCCAAGCCCTGCAGGAAGCCATGGGCGACGCCAGCCCCATGGGTGCCCTGGACGTTTCGTTCTACCGCGATGATTTCAGCCAGAACGGCCTGCACCCGCAGGTACGCCCCTCCGAGCTGCCGTTCGAGGTCGAGGGCCAGCACCTGGTGCTGGTGGATGACGTGCTGATGAGCGGCCGCACCATCCGCGCCGCCCTGAACGAACTGTTCGACTACGGCCGCCCGGCCAGCGTTACCCTGGTCTGCCTGCTGGACCTGGATGCCGGCGAGTTGCCCATTCGCCCGAATGTGCTGGGTGCCACCCTGTCACTGGCGGCCCATGAACGGGTAAAATTGTCCGGACCCGCACCGCTCGCCCTCGAGCGCCAGGACCTTGCCCCCGCTTCCGCCCTTTAAGAGTCCCCCGCGATGACGCCAATCGACGCCAAGCGCCCGCTGCAGCTCAATGATCAGGGCCAGCTGCGCCACTTTCTCTCGCTCGACGGTTTGCCCCGCGAACTGCTCACCGAAATCCTCGACACCGCCGACTCCTTCCTCGAAGTGGGCGCCCGGGCGGTGAAAAAAGTCCCGCTGCTGCGCGGCAAGACCGTGTGCAACGTGTTCTTCGAAAACTCCACCCGTACCCGCACCACCTTCGAACTGGCGGCCCAGCGCCTGTCGGCCGACGTGATCAGCCTGAATGTGTCGACCTCCTCGACCAGCAAGGGCGAAACCCTGTTCGACACCTTGCGCAACCTGGAGGCCATGGCCGCCGACATGTTCGTGGTGCGCCATTCCGACTCTGGCGCTGCGCACTTCATCGCCGAACACGTGTGCCCGGAAGTTGCCGTGATCAACGGTGGCGACGGTCGCCATGCGCACCCGACCCAGGGCATGCTCGACATGCTCACCATCCGTCGGCACAAGGGCAGCTTCGAGAACCTGTCGGTGGCCATCGTCGGCGACATCCTGCACTCGCGCGTGGCCCGCTCCGACATGCTGGCGCTCAAGGCGCTGGGTTGCCCGGACATCCGCGTGATCGGCCCGAAAACCCTGATCCCCATCGGTATCGAGCAGTACGGCGTCAAGGTTTATACCGACCTCGCCGAAGGCCTGAAGGATGTGGACGTGGTGATCATGCTGCGCCTGCAGCGTGAGCGCATGGCCGGTGGCCTGCTGCCCAGCGAAGGCGAGTTCTACCGCCTGTTCGGCCTGACCACCGCACGCCTGGCCGGCGCCAAACCCGACGCCATCGTCATGCACCCCGGGCCGATCAACCGTGGCGTGGAGATCGAGTCGGCAGTGGCCGACGGCAAGCATTCGGTGATTCTGAACCAGGTTACCTACGGCATCGCCGTGCGCATGGCCGTGCTGTCCATGGCAATGAGCGGGCAAAACGCCCAACGTCAATACGACCAGGAGAACGCCCAGTGACCCTCAGCATTCTCGGCGCACGGGTCATCGACCCTGTCAGTGGCCTGGACCAGGTCACCGACCTGCACCTGGACGGTGGCCGCATCGCCGCCATTGGCGCAGCACCGGCCGGCTTCACCGCCAGCCGCACGATCCAGGCCGATGGCCTGGTCGCCGCACCGGGCCTTGTCGACCTGGGCGTGTCTCTGCGCGAGCCGGGCTACAGCCGCAAGGGCACCATCGCCAGTGAAACCCGGGCCGCCGTGGCTGGCGGCGTCACCAGCCTGTGCTGCCCGCCGCAAACCAAGCCGGTACTGGACACCTCGGCCGTGACCGAGCTGATCCTGGACCGTGCCCGGGAAGCGGCCAACAGCAAGGTGTACCCTATCGGTGCCCTGACCAAGGGTCTGGAAGGCGAGCAACTGGCCGAACTGGTCGCGCTGCGCGACACCGGCTGCGTGGCGTTCGGCAACGGCCTGAAGGAAATCCCCAACAACCGCACCCTGGCGCGGGCGCTGGAATATGCCGCCACGTTCGACCTGACCGTGGTGTTCCACTCCCAGGACCGCGACCTGGCCCAGGGCGGGCTGGCCCACGAAGGCGCCATGGCCAGTTTCCTTGGCTTGCCGGGTATCCCGGAAACCGCCGAAACCGTGGCCCTGGCGCGCAACCTGTTGCTGGTGGAGCAGACCGGTGTGCGTGCCCACTTCACCCAGATCACCAGCGCCCGTGGCGCACGCCTGATCGCCCAGGCTCAAGGCCTGGGGCTGCCGGTGACCGCCGATGTGGCGCTTTACCAGCTGATCCTTACCGACGAATCGCTGCGCGAGTTTTCCAGCCTCTACCACGTGCAGCCACCGCTGCGCACCGCTGCCGACCGCGATGGCCTGCGCGAGGCGGTAAAGGCCGGGGTGATCCAGGCGATTTCCAGCCATCACCAGCCCCATGAGCGTGATGCCAAGCTGGCGCCGTTCGGTGCCACAGAGCCCGGCATCAGCAGCGTAGAGCTGTTGCTGCCGCTGGCCATGACCCTGGTACAGGACGGCCTGCTCGACCTGCCGACCCTGCTGGCACGCCTGAGCAGCGGCCCGGCGGCGGCCATGCGCCTGCCGGCCGGGCAGTTGCAGGTTGGGGCTGCAGCCGACCTGGTGCTGTTCGACCCGCAAGCCTCCACCTTGGCCGGTGAGCAGTGGTACTCCCGTGGCCAGAACTGCCCGTTCATCGGCCACTGCCTGCCAGGCGCGGTGCGTTACACGTTGGTCGACGGCCATATCTGCCACGAAGCCTGAACAGCAGCCGCAAGCTGCAAGCCATAAGTGGCAAGCTGCAAGCTGCAAGAAAAAGCCGGCACGGCGCCGAACCGCTTTTTCTTGCCGCTTGCCGCTTAAAGCTTGAAGCTCAGCCAACCCACCCCCATATGAGTCTGCATCAGGCACTTTCGCCCCGCTGCGTGGAGACTCTCCCTTGACCACCATCGTTTCTGTTCGCCGTAATGGCAAAGTCGTCATGGGCGGCGACGGCCAGGTATCGCTCGGCAATACCGTGATGAAAGGCAACGCCAAGAAGGTGCGCCGCCTGTACCACGGCCAGGTCATCGCAGGCTTCGCCGGTGCCACCGCCGATGCCTTCACCCTGTTCGAGCGCTTCGAAGGCCAGCTGGAAAAACACCAAGGCCACCTGATACGCGCCGCCGTCGAGCTGGCCAAGGAATGGCGTACCGACCGCTCGTTGAGCCGCCTGGAAGCCATGCTGGCTGTGGCCAACAAGGACGCCTCGCTGATCATCACCGGCAATGGTGATGTGGTCGAGCCCGAAGATGGCCTGATCGCCATGGGTTCCGGCGGTGCCTACGCCCAGGCTGCAGCCCGCGCCCTGCTGAACAAGACCGACCTCTCGGCGCGTGAAATCGCCGAAACCGCCTTGAATATCGCCGGTGACATCTGCGTGTTCACCAACCACAACCTGACCATCGAGGAGCAGGACCTGGCCGAGTGATCAGCTGTTCTGGCGCCCTGCCCCGGTGGCAGGGCTTTTCCACGCTGATCCCATTCGCCCGAGGACCGTACCCATCATGTCCATGACCCCCCGCGAAATCGTCCACGAACTCAACCGCCACATCATCGGCCAGGACGACGCCAAGCGCGCCGTGGCCATTGCCCTGCGCAACCGCTGGCGGCGCATGCAACTGCCTGCCGAACTGCGCGCCGAGGTAACGCCCAAGAACATCCTGATGATTGGCCCAACCGGTGTCGGCAAAACCGAAATCGCCCGCCGCCTGGCCAAGCTGGCCAATGCGCCGTTCATCAAGGTCGAAGCCACCAAGTTCACCGAAGTGGGCTACGTTGGCCGCGACGTGGAGTCCATCATCCGTGACCTGGCCGATGCCGCGCTGAAAATGCTGCGCGAGCAGGAGATCATTCGCGTACGCCACCGTGCCGAAGACGCCGCCGAAGACCGCATTCTCGATGTCTTGCTGCCGCAGGCGCGCCCTGGCAGCTTCAGCGAGGAAGCCGCACAGACCAGCAACGATTCCAACACCCGCCAGCTGTTCCGCAAGCGCCTGCGCGAAGGCCAGCTGGACGACAAGGAAATCGAGATCGAAGTGGCTGACGCCGTCGGTGTCGAAATTGCTGCACCACCCGGCATGGAAGAAATGACCAATCAGCTGCAGAGCCTGTTCGCCAACATGGGCAAAGGCAAGCGCAAGACCCGCAAGCTGAAGGTGAAAGAAGCGCTGAAAATGGTCCGCGACGAAGAAGCGGGCCGCCTGGTCAACGAAGAAGAGCTCAAGGCCAAGGCCCTGGAAGCTGTCGAACAACACGGCATCGTGTTCATCGACGAAATCGACAAAGTGGCCAAGCGTGGCCACGTAGGCGGTGCTGATGTATCCCGCGAGGGCGTGCAGCGCGACCTGCTACCGCTGATCGAAGGCTGCACGGTCAATACCAAGCTGGGCATGGTCAAGACTGACCATATCCTGTTCATCGCCTCGGGCGCGTTCCACCTGAGCAAGCCGAGCGACCTGGTGCCGGAGCTGCAAGGCCGCCTGCCGATCCGTGTGGAACTCAAGGCGCTGACCCCGGAAGACTTCGAACGCATCCTGCGCGAACCACACGCCTCGCTGACCGAGCAGTACCAGGCGCTGCTCAAGACCGAGGGGCTGAACATCGAGTTCGTCGCCGACGGCATCAAGCGCCTGGCCGAGATCGCCTACCAGGTCAATGAAAAGACCGAAAACATCGGTGCCCGCCGCCTGCATACCCTGCTCGAACGCCTGCTGGAGGAAGTTTCGTTCAGCGCCGGCGACCTGGCCAGCACCCATGACGAAGCGCCGATCCTGATCGATGCCGCCTACGTGAACGGCCACCTCGGCGAACTGGCACAAAACGAAGACCTCTCCCGCTACATCCTCTGAAGCGGCAAGCGGTAAGCTGCAAGCGACAAGCTGATCTGCGCTCAGAGCTGCTAGTGGTTAGCTGCAAGCGACAAGCTGAGATGCGTCGCTTGCAGCGGCTGTTTTCTTCAGGTCGATAACGGATGGCTTGAATATCACCGCTCGAAGCTTGTAGCTTGAAGCTTGCCACTTGAAGCTCAAAAAGAGAGATGTTATGGCTCGCATGCCTACCGCCATCAACCTGCATAAAGCCTCGAAAACCCTCAGCCTTACCTACGGGCCTGACGAGGTTTATCACCTGCCTGCCGAATTTTTGCGCGTGCACTCGCCTTCGGCCGAGGTGCAGGGGCATGGCAACCCTATCCTGCAATTCGGCAAGATCAATGTCGGCCTCAGTGGCCTGGAGCCTGCCGGGCAGTATGCCCTGAAGCTCACGTTCGACGACGGCCACGACAGCGGCCTGTTCACCTGGGAATACCTGGAGCAACTGTGCCTGCGCCAGCAAGCGCTGTGGGCCGAGTACCTCGACGAACTGCACAGGGCCGGCAAGTCCCGCGACCCCGCCGAGTCCGTCGTCAAGATCATGCTCTAGGCTGCACCTCCCAGCCTTTTCTGCGCACCCTCCCTACTCATCTGCTTGACTGTAATGCAGGCCGCCCGGTGCAGGGCTGTCTTGCGCATTACATGAAACTGGGGTAACCAATGTAGGTGGCCATTTACCTGCACACCCCCTGCCGGCAAGCAGAATGCTTGCAGCACCGCTGATCCTTATCACTGGTTACCCGAGCAGGCGTACCGGGCTCAGGGCTGTGCTTGCCCTACAGCAGCGGTACTCGTCTCAGGACAACGGAGCGTCGTAGATGAGTAGCAAGAACAATGATGATCTGCAGCGGCAGGCCTCGGAAAATACCCTTGGCCTGAACCCGGTGATCGGCATCCGGCGCAAAGACCTGCTGAGCTCGGCGCGCACTGTGCTGCGCCAGGCCATACGCCAACCGCTGCACAGTGCCAAGCACGTGGCCCACTTCGGCCTGGAACTGAAAAACGTGCTGCTGGGCAAGTCGAGCCTGGCCCCGGAGCAGGACGACCGCCGCTTCAACGACCCGGCATGGAGCCAGAACCCGCTGTACCGCCGCTACCTGCAAACCTACCTGGCCTGGCGCAGCGAGCTGCAAGACTGGATCGCCAGCAGCGACCTGTCGCCTCAAGACATCAGCCGAGGGCAGTTCGTCATCAACCTGATGACCGAAGCCATGGCCCCCACCAACACCCTGTCCAACCCGGCTGCGCTCAAGCGCTTCTTCGAAACCGGCGGCAAGAGCCTGCTCGATGGGCTGTCGAACCTTGCCCGCGACCTGGTGCATAACGGCGGCATGCCCAGCCAGGTGAACATGAAGGCCTTCGAGGTGGGCAAGAACCTGGGCACCAGCGAAGGCGCCGTGGTGTACCGCAACGATGTGCTCGAGCTGATCCAGTACAGCCCCATCACCGAACAGGTGCATGCGCGGCCCTTGCTGGTGGTGCCCCCGCAAATCAACAAGTTCTATGTGTTCGACCTGAGCCCGGAAAAAAGCCTGGCGCGGTTCTGCCTGCGCTCGCAACAGCAGACCTTCATCATCAGCTGGCGCAACCCGACCAAAGCCCAGCGCGAATGGGGCTTGTCCACCTACATTGATGCGCTCAAGGAAGCCGTCGACGCGGTGCTGGCCATCACCGGTAGCAAGGACCTGAACATGCTCGGTGCCTGCTCTGGTGGCATTACCTGCACAGCCCTGCTGGGCCACTACGCCGCCCTGGGCGAGCACAAGGTCAACGCCCTGACGCTGCTGGTGAGCGTGCTCGACACCACCGTCGATACCCAGGTGGCGTTGTTCGTCGACGAGCAGACCCTGGAGGCCGCCAAGCGCCACTCCTACCAGGCCGGCGTGCTGGAAGGCAGCGACATGGCCAAGGTGTTCGCCTGGATGCGCCCTAACGACCTGATCTGGAATTACTGGGTCAACAACTACCTGCTGGGCAACGAGCCTCCGGTCTTCGACATCCTGTTCTGGAACAACGACACCACGCGCCTGCCGGCAGGCTTTCATGGTGACCTGATCGAGATGTTCAAGAACAACCCGCTGACCCGCCCCGGTGGCCTGGAAGTCTGCGGCACGGCCATCGACCTCAAGCAGGTGCAGTGCGACATTTTCAGTGTGGCTGGCACCGCCGACCACATCACCCCTTGGCAGTCGTGCTATCGCTCGGCGCACCTGTTCGGCGGCAAGGTAGCGTTCGTGCTGTCCAACAGCGGGCATATCCAGAGCATTCTCAACCCGCCGGGCAACCCCAAGGCGCGCTTCATGACCGGGGACGACCGCCCCGGCGACCCGGTGGCCTGGCAAGAGAACGCCACCAAGCATGCCGACTCCTGGTGGCTGTACTGGCAGGGCTGGCTGGCCGAACGGGCCGGCGAGCTGAAAAAGGCCCCCACCCGCCTGGGCAACCGCACCTACCCAGCCGGCGAGGCCGCACCCGGCACCTACGTTCACGAACGTTGAGCCATTGCCCGTGGCGCGCTGCATGGCGCCACGGTGTCTCCTTCACCCAAGAGCCACGCGCATGCCGCAACCCTATATTTTCAGAACGGTCGAGCTGGACAACCAGTCCATCCGTACCGCCGTTCGCCCGGGCAAACCCCACCTCACACCCCTGCTGATCTTCAACGGGATTGGCGCCAACCTGGAACTGGTCTTTCCGTTCATCGAAGCGCTGGACCCGGACCTGGAGGTGATCGCCTTCGACGTTCCCGGTGTCGGCGGCTCATCGACACCGCGCCATCCCTACCGCTTCCCGGGGTTGGCCAAGCTCACCGCACGCATGCTCGACTACCTCGATTACGGCCAGGTCAACGTCATCGGCGTGTCCTGGGGCGGCGCGCTGGCCCAGCAGTTCGCCCACGACTACCCCGAGCGCTGCAAGAAGCTGGTGCTTGCCGCCACCGCAGCCGGCGCGTTCATGGTGCCGGGCAAGCCCAAGGTGCTGTGGATGATGGCCAGCCCCCGCCGCTACATCCAGCCGTCTCACGTGCTGCGTATCGCCCCGCTGATCTACGGCGGCGGGTTCCGCCGTGACCCGGACCTGGCCCTGCATCACGCCGCCAAGGTGCGTTCCGGCGGCAAGACCGGCTATTACTGGCAACTGTTCGCCGGGCTTGGCTGGACCAGCATCCACTGGCTGCACAAGATCCGCCAGCCTACCCTGGTGCTGGCCGGCGACGACGACCCGCTGATCCCCCTGATCAATATGCGCCTGCTGGCCTGGCGTATTCCCAATGCCCAGCTACACATTATCGACGACGGCCACCTGTTCCTGATTACCCGGGCCGAGGCAGTGGCCCCGCTCATCATGAAGTTCCTGGAGCAGGAGCGTCAGCGCGCCGTGATGCACCCGCGCCCTGCCTCGGGCGGTTGATCGCCACACGCTAGCCGCAAATGGAGTGCACAAGGAGTGTTGCCATGACAGACAAACCGGGCGCAGGCACCCGGGCGCCCCACACCGTCGAACTGCAGATGGAAAATGCCATGGTCGGTCTGCGCGGCCGGGACCTGGTATCGACCCTGCGCAGCGTTGGCCGCCATGGGCTGCGCCACCCATTGCACACCGCCGGCCACCTGCTGGCGCTGGGTGGCCAGTTGGGCCGGGTGCTGCTGGGGGACACACCCCACCAGCCCAACCCGCGCGATGGCCGTTTCAGCGACCCCACCTGGCGCGAGAACCCGCTTTACCGCCGCGGCCTGCAAGCGTGGCTGGCGTGGCAGGGGCAGACCCGGGCGTGGATCGACGAAAGCCACCTGGACGAGGACGACCGGGCCCGGGTCCACTTTCTGTTCAACCTGCTCAACGACGCCCTGGCACCGAGCAATTCGCTGCTCAACCCCCAGGCCGTGAAAACCCTGTTCGATACCGGCGGCCAGAGCCTGGTGCGCGGCGCCGCTCAACTGCTCGAGGACCTGCGCCACAATGGCGGGCTGCCGCGCCAGGTGGACGAGCGCGCCTTCGAAGTGGGCGGCAACCTGGCGACCACCCCTGGCAGCGTGGTGTTTCGCAACGACATGCTGGAGCTGATCCAGTACCAGCCCATGAGCGAAAAGCAGCACGCGCGCCCGCTGCTGGTGGTGCCGCCCCAGATCAACAAGTACTACATCTTCGACCTCAGCCCGGCCAACAGCTTCGTCCAGTACATGCTCAAACACGGTTTGCAGGTGTACATGGTCAGTTGGCGCAACCCCGACGCCCGTCACCGCGAATGGGGGCTGTCCAGTTACGTGGCGGCGCTTGAAGCAGCGCTCAACGCCTGCCGCAGCATCAGTGGCAGCCGTGACCCCAACCTGGTTGGCGCCTGTGCAGGCGGCCTGACCATGGCCGCGCTTCAGGGCCACCTGCAAGCCAGGCAACAATTGCGCCGGGTGCGCAGTGCCACCTACCTGGTCAGCCTGCTGGACAGCGCGTTCGACAGCCCCGCCAGCCTGTTCGCCGACGAGCAAACCATCGAGGCTGCCAAACGCCGCTCCTACCAGCGAGGCGTGCTCGACGGTGCTGAAGTGGCGAGGATATTCGCCTGGATGCGGCCCAACGACCTGATCTGGAACTACTGGGTCAACAACTACCTGCTGGGCAAGACGCCCCCGGCCTTCGACATCCTCTACTGGAACGCCGACAACACCCGCCTGCCGGCCGCGCTGCATGGCGACCTGCTGGACTTCTTCAAGCTGAACCCGCTGACCCGGCCCGGGGGGCTTGAGGTGTGTGGTTCGTCCATCGACCTGCAACAGATCAACATCGACAGTTTCACAGTGGCCGGCAGCAACGATCACATCACCCCGTGGGACGCGGTGTATCGCTCGGCAACCCTGCTGGGCGGCAAGCGCCGCTTCATACTCGCCAACAGTGGGCATATCCAGAGCATCATCAACCCCCCAGGCAACCCCAAGGCGTATTACCTGAACAACCTGCAGCTGCCGGGTGACCCACGTGCCTGGTTCCATGATGCCCAGCGCAGCGAGGGCAGCTGGTGGCCGCTATGGATGACGTGGATAAAGGCGCGCTCAGGCCCGCTCAGGCCGCCCAAAGGCCTACCGGGCAACGCCACCTACCCGGCGCTGGGCCCTGCACCCGGTACTTACGTGTTGACCCGATGAGCGTACCGACCGCATGAAAACCCGCGACCGTATCCTTGCCTGCGCCCTGGCGCTGTTCAACGGCAAAGGCGAGCCTAACGTTTCCACGCTGGAAATCGCCAACGAGCTGGGTATCAGCCCGGGTAACCTCTATTACCACTTTCACGGCAAGGAGCCTTTGGTACTGGGGCTGTTCGAACGCTTCGAGGAAGCGTTGATGCCCTTGCTGGACCCGCCTGTGAACCTGCGCCTGGAGGCCGAGGACTACTGGTTGTTCCTGCACCTGATCGTGGAGCGCATGGCCGAGTACCGTTTCCTGTTCCAGGACATGTCCAACCTGGTGGGGCGCCTGCCCAGGCTGGCCCGTGGCATGCGCCGCCTGATCAACGCGCTTAAGCATACATTGGCGGCGCTGCTGGCGAGCCTCAAGGACCAGGGGCTGGTAGAGAGCGATACCCAGGCGTTGGGGCAGTTGGTGGAACAGATCACCCTGGCCCTGTTGTTCTCGCTGGATTACCAGCGGGTGCTGGGCCGCGAGGGGGATGTGGGGGTTGTGGTGTATCAGGTGATGCTGCTGGTGGCCCCGCACCTGCAGCCTGCTGCCCGTGCTGCGGCTGAACAACTGGCGCAGGGTTATCTCAGGGGTTACAGGTGCCCGCCTTGAGGCTGGTCTCGCCTGTAAGACAGAGCGCCGCCAGCGCGGCGCTCGATCTACGCCCCCATACAACCCAAGGCATACGCCTGGTGACCATCACGCGGCCCCGGTCACTCCATACAAACTGACTTGCGTCAGGCCTGTGGGCCATCGCCAGCGGCAGCGGACGCCGTGGTGGTAGATGCCGCCGGGGCAGCCGCTGGCTCGGCCGGGGCTTTTCGGGTTGCAGGCTTTTTCGCAGCGGTGGTTTTTGCAGCAGCCGGCTTGGCGGCTGCAGGTTTGGCCGCCGCCGTCCTGGTCGCAGGCTTGGCCGCTGTGGCCTTGGCCAGTGGCTTGGCGGCAGTGCCGGAAGCCGGTTTGGCGGCAGCGGCACGGGTAGAAGCTGGCTTGGCCGAAGCGCCGGTGAGCTTCTCGATCTGCTTGGTAAGGGCCTCTACCTGGCCTTGGAGGGCCTTGATCTCATTGCGGCTTGGCACACCCAGGCGCGAGATTGCACTGTTCAGGCGCTTGTCGAAGGCCTCTTCCAGTTCGCTCCATTTGCCCAGGGCCCGGTCCTTCACCCCTGCCACACGCGAAGAAGCAGACGACTTGGCGGAGTCGGCCACGTCATCGGCAGCTTTCTTGGCCTTCTTTTCGGCCTTCTCACCATCCTTGACCAGCGAGTCGAACAGCTTGGGGCCGTCCTGATCGATTTTGGAATAGATGCCCAGCCCCGCCAGCCAGATCTTGCGGGAGTACTTCTCAACCCCCCCGACCCAGGAGCTACCGTCTTTTTCAGCGTTCTTCTTGCCAGCCATCCTGCTCTCCTTGTGGTTTACGCGCGCCTCAACGGAAGGTGTAGACGCAATACCCAAGCGCTTCAAGGCGCCACGTACCCGTGCGTCGTAACCGTGGGCCAAACCATCAAGGTAGGAGGTGAATTTAGAAACGTCACCCTAAGGTGAACGGCACATGCGCACGCTGACTCACACCAGTGCCTTGTCCAGGGCGCGTTCGATCTCGCCCTTGATGGTGCCGCTCATCATCGACAGCATCATGCCCAGCTTCAGGTCGACACGAATGCTGTCTTCACCAATGTGCACACTACCGTTGGCGCCACTGCGGGCCACATCGACCCGGTCGCCGTTCCAGGTGGCCTTCAAGTCGTACTCGCGGCTGAGCTTGTCGACCAGCGCCTGCGCCTTGGCACGGGCGGCCTCACGGCCGAGGGTGTGTTTGCGTTCGACGCTGATCTGGGTCATGCAGGTGTTCCTGGAGATGTAGACATAATTGGCATTATGCCCGCCCCTGCCCAACGGCACACCCCGCCAAGACAAATCCGCGCGTTCGCCCTAGAATGGCGGTAATTTTTTTCGGTGAAGCGATATGAACGACCAGCGCAAAGGCGACCACGCCGAACCCACCACCCATTTTGGCTATCAGGACGTGCCTGAAAGCCAGAAGGCGAAAAAAGTCGCCGAAGTGTTCCATTCGGTAGCCGCCAAGTACGACCTGATGAACGACGTACTGTCCGGCGGCATGCACCGCCTCTGGAAGCGCTTCACCATCGAGCTGTCGGGCGTACGCACCGGCAACCGTGTGCTGGACATCGCCGGCGGCACGGGGGACCTGGCCGCCAAGTTTTCGCGCCTGGTCGGCCCGACTGGCCAGGTTGTATTGGCTGACATCAACGAATCGATGCTCAAGGTGGGTCGCGACCGCCTGCTCGACCGTGGCGTGGCAGGCAATATCGAGTTCGTCCAGGCTGATGCCGAAAAGCTGCCCTTCCCCGACAACCACTTCGACTGCGTGACCATCGCCTTCGGCCTGCGCAACGTCACCCACAAGGAAGACGCCATCCGCTCGATGCTGCGGGTGCTCAAGCCTGGCGGGCGTCTGCTGGTGCTGGAATTCTCCAAGCCGACCAACAAATTCATGTCCAAGGCCTACGACGCCTACTCGTTCGCCTTCATGCCCCTGGCCGGCAAGCTGATCACCAACGATTCGGAAAGCTACCGCTACCTGGCCGAGTCCATCCGCATGCACCCGGACCAGGAAACCCTCAAGGCAATGATGGTTGCAGCCGGCTTTGACCGCGTTACCTACCACAACATGACCAGCGGCATCGTTGCCGTGCACCGGGGGATCAAACCCTGATGCTGCTGGCCGGGCTGCTCGCCAGCGTGGAGCACGGGCTCAACCGCATCCTGCGCATGGACAGCACGGCCATGCCGCGCCTGGCTGCACTGGAGGGCAAGGTCATCGAGATCGACTGCCGCCAACCGGCCTTGCAGGTGTTCATCCTGCCGGACGAGCAGGGGCTGATGCTCGCCAGCAGTTGGGAAGGCAGCGTTGACTGCAGCCTGCGCGCCCCCGCCGGCAGCCTCGCCCAACTGGCCCTGGCCCGGGACAAAACCGCCGTGCTGCATAGCCCTCAGGTGGAGCTGCACGGTGATACCGCTGCACTGCTCGACCTGTTCGGCATCCTCCAGGATCTGGAACTGGACTGGGAACACGAGCTGCAGAACTGGCTGGGCCCCGTGCCCACCGCGCTGCTTGCAGGCCATGTTCGCCTGCGTGCCCACTGGACACGCCAGAGCCTGGCCCGCTTGAGCCAGAGCCTGTCCGAATACCTGGCAGAAGAGTCACGTACACTGGTGGGCAAGCGCGAGGCCGAAGCGGCCTTCAGCGAAATAGACACCCTGAAGCTCGACACCGAACGCCTCGAGGCGCGCCTCAAACGCCTCTCCCGATCCCTTGATACCAGCGATAACGCATGAAGTTGCTCGCCGTCCGCCGTCTTTTCCGTATTCAGCGTGTCGTCATCCGGTACCGGCTGGACGACCTGCTGTTCGACTACCCGTTGCCTTGGTGGCTGATGAGCCTGCGCCTGCTGATGCCCTGGCGCTGGCTGCCACGCCGCGCCAGTGAGCTCAGCCGCGGTGCACGCCTGCGCCTGGCATTGCAGGACCTGGGGCCTATTTTCATCAAGTTCGGCCAGCTGCTGTCCACCCGCCGCGACCTGCTGCCCACCGACATCGCCGACGAGCTGATGCTGTTGCAGGACCGGGTACCACCCTTCGACCCGCAGAAGGCCGTGGCACTGATCGAGGCGCAACTGGGCGCCACGGTTGCCGAGGTGTTCAGCCGTTTCGACGTGGAGCCCCTGGCGTCTGCTTCGGTGGCCCAGGTGCATGCCGCACGCCTGAAAAGCGGTGAGGAAGTGGTCGTAAAGGTGGTGCGCCCCGGCCTCAAACCGGTAATTGCCGCCGATATCGCCTGGCTGTTCCTGATCGCCAAGGGCGCCGAGCGCATCTCTGCCGATGCCCGCCGCCTGCACCCGGTGGACGTGGTGTGCGACTACGAAAAAACCATCTACGACGAGCTCGACCTGCTGCGTGAGGCGGCCAACTCCAGCCAGCTGCGGCGCAACTTCGAAGGCTCCGACCTGATGTACGTGCCCCAGGTGTACTGGGACTGGTGCCGCCCCAAGGTGCTGGTGATGGAGCGCATCTACGGCGTGCCGGTCACCGACATGGCCACCCTGGCCGACCAGGGCACCGACATGAAGATGCTGGCCGAACGGGGTGTGGAGGTGTTCTTCACCCAGGTGTTCCGGGACAGTTTCTTCCACGCCGACATGCACCCGGGCAACATCTTCGTCAGCACCGTCAAGCCGTGGAGCCCGAAGTACATCGCCATCGACTGCGGCATCGTCGGCAGCCTGACCGACGAGGACCAGGACTACCTGGCGCGTAACCTGATCGCCTTCTTCAAGCGCGACTACCGCCGTGTCGCCCAGTTGCACATCGACTCCGGCTGGGTGCCTGCCAACACCAAGGTCAACGAATTCGAAGCAGCAATCCGTACGGTGTGCGAGCCCATCTTCGAAAAGCCGTTGAAGGACATTTCGTTCGGCCAGGTATTGATGCGCCTGTTCCAGACCGCGCGCCGCTTCAACATGGAAGTGCAGCCGCAACTGGTGCTGCTGCAAAAGACCTTGCTCAACATCGAGGGCCTGGGTCGCCAGCTTTACCCCGAGCTGGACCTGTGGAGCACTGCCAAGCCCTACCTGGAACGCTGGATGCGCGACCGCATGAGCCCCAAGGCCGTGCTCGGCAACCTGCATAGCCAGGTCGAACAGCTGCCGCACCTGGCCAACATGACCCGCGACCTGCTGGAACGGCTCTCGCAACCGCACCTGCACGACCCACAATTGCCTGAGCGGCGCCGCCAGGGTGACCACTGGGCGCTGCGGCTGTTGGGTGCAGGCCTGTTGGGCGGCGGGGCGGTGCTGGCTGCCACTGCGGCCCAGGCCGGCAGCCTGGCGGCCCCTGGGGCGTGGCCGGCCTGGCTGATGCTGGCCGCAGGCCTTTACCTGGTCGTGCGCCAATAGCCAGCCGCGCCTGCGGCTGGCACACTAGCGCAAGGGCCCGGGACAGAAACGGGCCGGCTTTGGAGTCAACGATGAAAGACTGGCTGGACGAGATCAAGTGGAACAGCGATGGCCTGGTACCGGCCATCGCCCAGGACCACAAGACCGGACGCGTACTGATGATGGCCTGGATGAACCGCGAAGCGCTGGCCCTGACGGCCGCCGAGGAACGGGCTATCTACTGGTCGCGTTCGCGTGGCAAGCTGTGGCGCAAGGGTGAGGCGTCCGGCCACGTGCAGAAGCTGCATGAAATGCGCCTGGACTGCGATGCCGACGTGATCATCCTGATGGTCGAGCAACTGGGCCATATTGCCTGCCATACCGGTCGCGAGAGCTGCTTCTACCGCGTGTATGAAGGCGGCCAGTGGAAAACCGTCGACCCGGTCCTGAAAGACCCCGATGCCATCTACAGCGCAGGACACTGACATGAGCGACACCCTCAACCGCCTGGCCGAAGTGCTAGAAGAACGCAAGCAAGCGGCTCCAGACAGCTCCTACGTGGCCAGCCTGTACCACAAGGGTTTGAACAAGATCCTTGAAAAGCTCGGTGAAGAGTCGGTGGAAACCATCATCGCCGCCAAGGATGCCGCCATCAGCAAAGACTGCAGCGATGTCATCTACGAAACAGCCGACCTGTGGTTCCACAGCCTGGTGATGCTCAGTGCCCTGGGCCAGCACCCCCAGGCTGTGCTGGATGAACTGGAGCGGCGCTTCGGCTTGTCCGGGCACGACGAGAAGGCTGCGCGTCAGCCGTCTGCCTGATGGAAACACGGTCCGCACAGGGCCAATACACATTGTTCAGGAGTACGAAATGGGTATCTTTGACTGGAAACACTGGATCGTCCTGCTGGTCGTCGTGGTGCTGGTCTTCGGCACCAAGAAGCTGAAGAACTTCGGCAGCGACCTGGGCGAGTCGATCAAGGGCTTCCGCAAGGCCATGAGCGAAGAAGAGAACAAGCCGGCCGAGCCTACGCCACCGCCAGCCCAGCCTGTTCCCCCGGTGCAGAACACCGCCCAGGCCAACCAGGGCCATACCATCGATGGTCAGGCACAGCCGGTCCACGAGCCGCAGCGGAAAGACTGACCTATGTTCGGCATCAGTTTCAGCGAGCTGCTGCTCGTCGGCCTGGTCGCGCTGCTGGTGCTCGGCCCCGAGCGCCTGCCGGGGGCGGCGCGCACGGCCGGCCTGTGGATAGGCCGCCTAAAGCGCAGCTTCAACAGCATCAAGATGGAAGTTGAGCGCGAAATCGGCGCCGACGACATCCGTCGCCAGCTGCATAACGAGCACATTCTGCAGATGGAAGAGGAAGCCAAGCGCATCCTCAACCCGAACGCCACACCCACGCAGCCCACGGTCACCACCGCCACCGTGCAGCCACCTGCGGGCCTGGAACCCAAGCCCAGCGAGCCGCCGGCCGCCCCGGCCACACCCTCCGAACCGCCACAACCGCCGCGAGTACCATGAGCGAGAACCCGGAACACGATCAGCCCATGCCGCTGGTTTCGCACCTTACCGAACTGCGCACCCGCCTGCTGCGTTGCGTGGCGGTCATTTTCCTGATTTTTGCCGGGTTGTTCTCCTTCGCCCAGCAGATCTACACCCTGGTGTCGGCGCCGCTGCGTGACCACCTGCCGGCCAACGCCACAATGATCGCCACCGACGTGGCTTCGCCGTTCCTGACCCCATTCAAGCTGACCATGATCGTGTCGCTGTTCCTGGCGATCCCGTTCATCCTGCAGCAGATCTGGGGCTTTATCGCGCCGGGCCTGTACCGTCACGAAAAGCGCATCGCCATCCCGCTGCTGATTTCCAGCATTCTGCTGTTCTATGCCGGCATGGCCTTTGCGTATTTCCTGGTGTTTCCGCTGATATTCGGCTTCTTTGCCAGTGCAACCCCAGAAGGCGTGTCGATGATGACCGACATCGCCAGCTACCTGGACTTCGTGATGACACTGTTCTTCGCCTTCGGCGTGGCCTTCGAAATCCCCGTGGCCGTGGTGCTGCTGGTGTGGATTGGCGTTGTGGATGTGAAGTACCTGAAAAAGATCCGCCCCTACGTGATCATCGGCTGCTTCGTGGTGGGCATGGTGCTGACACCGCCCGACATCTTCTCCCAAACGCTGCTGGCAGTGCCCATGTGGCTGTTGTTCGAAATCGGCGTGCTGTGCGGCAGCCTGATTCGCAAGCGAAGCGCAGGTGAGCCAGACGCAGGCGACCACCAAGACCAGCCGCCTGCGACCCAACCGTGAACCTGTTGCTGCTTGAGGAGGCCGACTTCGTGTCGGCCGACCGTGTGGTACTCGCCGACCGGCGCTTTACCCACATGCAGCACATCCACGGCGTGGTGGAGGGTGATTCGCTGCGCGTGGGCCGCATCAACGGCATGATGGGCAAGGCCACGGTGGTGCGGCTGGCGCCGCACGAGGCTGAGCTTGAGGTCAGCTTCGACCAGCCGCCGCCGGCCAAACTGCCGCTGACCCTGGTGCTGGCCGTGCCGCGCCCGAAAATGCTGCGCAGGCTGTTCCAGACAGTTGCCACCCTGGGCGTGCCCAGGCTCATTCTGGTGAACAGCTACAAGGTCGAGAAGAGCTTCTGGCAAACGCCGTTCCTGCACCCTGACGCCATTCGCGAAAACCTGGTACTGGGGCTGGAACAGGCACGTGACACCGTGCTGCCCGAGGTCATCATCGAAAAGCGCTTCAAGCCGTTCGTGGAAGACCGCCTGCCCGCCATCGCAGCCGGCACCCTCGGGCTCGTCGGCCACCCCGGCCCCTACCCCGCCTGCCCACGGGCAGTGGAACAAGCAGTGACCCTGGCCATCGGCCCGGAGGGCGGCTGGATACCCTACGAGGTCGACCTGCTTGCCAACGCCGGCCTGGCGCCGGTGCAACTGGGGGATCGCATACTGCGGGTGGAAACGGCGGTCACCGCGCTCTTGTCGCGAATTTTCTGACAAGTTAGTCAGCATTTTCCACCATCAAGTTTCCCTCTCCCGGGCCGATGGCCTTGGCAACAACAATGAATCGTGCTGCCAAGCCGCCAGGGAGTTACCTATGAATCGATGGTTAACCCAGCTACTGGGAAACGTGAGCGTCATCCGCAAACTGGGGCTAGGTTTCGGCCTGGTCCTGCTGTTGACGCTGAGCACTACCCTGACTGGCTGGCACGGCATGGACAGCATCATTGGCCGCGGTGACAAGCTGGGCAACATCTCGCTGATCCAGCAATACACACAAGAACTGCGCATCGCCCGGCAGCAGTACGAGCGCCAGCGCGACGAGGCCTCCATAGGCGAGCTGGACAAGGCCCTGGCCAACCTCGACCGGCAGGTGCAGTTGATGCTGGGGCAGATCGAGCAGCCCGCCGACCACCAGCGCCTGGAGCAGCAGCGCGATGCGGTTGCCGGTTATCAGCAGGCCTTCGTCGCGTTGAAACAGGCCGGGCAGCGCCGCGAAGCCAGCCGCCAGGTACTGGGCGACAGTGCCGACAAGGCTGTGGAACTGATCGGCCGCGTGCAACAGCGGTTGCTCGAAGCCGGTGACATTACCCCGTACAACCAGGTGGTCACGGTCAGCAGCCTGCTGCAGCAGGCGCGCTTCCAGGTGCGCGGTTACACCTACAGCGGTAATGCCGAGTACCAGCAAACCGCGCTCAAGGCCATCGACCAGGCGGTGACAGAGCTGCGCGCACTGCCGGCTAGGCTGCCGGCCGAATACGCCGCTGGCCTGGACGACGCTGCGACCGCCATGGGCGGCTATCGCGATGCGGTGCTGCAGTTCGGCCAGGCCCAGGCTGCCAGTGCCCAGGCGTTGCAGGGCATGGTCGAACAAGGCGCCGTGCTGATGCAGACCAGCCAGGCCATGACCACCTCGCAGACAGCCGTGCGTGACGCAGCCGCCGCCCAGGCCAAAATGCTGCTGGCCGCGGCCACCGTGCTGGCGCTGGCCCTGGGTTTGCTGGCCGCCTGGGCTATCACCCGGCAGATCATCGTGCCCCTGCGCGAGGTGCTGCGCAGTACCGAACGCGTAGCCAGCGGTGACCTCACCCTGGACGAGCAGCGCCCTCGCGGTGACGAACTGGGCCAGTTGCAAGCCAGCGTTCAGCGCATGACCCGCGGCCTGCGCGAGCTGATTGGCGGCATTGGCGACGGTGTTACCCAGATCGCCAGTGCGGCAGAGGAGCTGTCTGCAGTGACCGAGCAGACCAGTGCCGGCGTCAGCAACCAGAAGGTCGAGACCGACCAGGTCGCCACCGCCATGAACCAGATGACCGCCACCGTTCACGAAGTGGCGCGCAATGCCGAGCAGGCCTCGGAGGCCGCCCTGATGGCCGACCAGCAGGCCCGTGAAGGGGACCGGGTGGTGAACGAGGCGGTGGCGCAGATCGAGCGCCTGGCCCGTGAAGTGGTCAACTCTAGCGAGGCGATGAGCCAGCTCAAGGGCGAGAGCGACAAGATCGGCAGCGTGCTGGATGTGATCAAGTCGGTGGCCCAGCAGACCAACCTGTTGGCGCTCAATGCGGCCATCGAGGCAGCCCGGGCCGGTGAAGCCGGGCGCGGGTTCGCCGTGGTGGCCGACGAAGTACGCAGCCTGGCGCAACGCACCCAGCAGTCGACCGAAGAGATCGAAGAGTTGATCGCCGGCCTGCAAAGCGGCACCCAGCGCGTGGCCAGCGTGATGGACAACAGCCGCCAGTTGACTGACAACAGTGTGGAGTTGACCCGCCGCGCCGGCACTTCGCTGGATACCATCACCCGCACCGTGTCGTCGATCCAGGCCATGAACCAGCAGATTGCCACCGCCGCGGAGGAACAGACCGCCGTTGCCGAGGAAATCAACCGCAGCGTGATCAATGTGCGGGATATCTCCGACCAGACCTCGTCGGCCAGTGAGCAGACGGCCAGCTCCAGCGTGGAGCTGGCGCGGTTGGGCACCCACCTGCAGGGCCTGGTAGCCCGGTTCAGGCTATGATCCGGCAACGAGCATAGGTAATTCTTCGTACAGCACAGGGTGAAGATTCCTACCTGATTATCAGGTCAAGTCCTACACCTGCTCCGCCGATTGGCAAGGGTGTGATGCGCGCAAAGCGCCTGCATCCCCTTTCCAACCGAACGGAGACTCACCATGCTCGGCTACCTGAACCGCAAGCTCGGCAATATCAGCGTCGCAGCCAAGCTGGCCCTCGGCTTTGCCGTGGTCCTGCTGCTGACGCTGATCACCACCATCAGCGGATGGCGCGCCCTCGATGGCGCGATCGTCCGCTCACAGCAGCTCAGCGAAATAGGCCGCATCAACGACCTGACCAAGGACCTGCGCGCTGAACGCATCACTTACCGTGTGCTGAACGACGACACCAGCAAGGCACGCATCGCCAGCATTCTGGAGCAGCTGGACACCATGCTGACCACCCTGCAACAACGCAGCAGCGTGGAAGAATCGCGGCAGATCCTCACGGACAAACTCGCCCTGCTGCAGCAACTGCGCGGCGATTTTGCCGAGTTGCAACGCACAACGGCCAGCCGCAGCACACTGCGTGAAGCCATGCAGGCGCAACAAGAACGGCTCAATGCTGCCATCGACGAGCTGGAAACCCAGGCCCTGCTGAAGATGCCAGCGGACGGCCAGCAAGGCGGCGTACTGGGCATGATGGACACCCTCAGCCGCCATGTGGAAAGCGCCAACCAGCAGAGCCTGATGCCCGCCTACACCTTTTCGCCCATGGAGGATTTCGCCAAGGTGGGCGACAAGTCGCTGGACGCCGCTGACACCAGCCTTGGCCAGTTGATCAAGGCCGTGGCCCCACTGGGCCTGCCCCGCACCGTGACGGAGCTGCCAGGCAGCGAGCTGGCCAGGTATCGGGCCGCCGTTGAGCAATACAGGCGTGCAGCTGTACGCGCCGAGCAACTGCAGAACAGCATGGAGAAAAAAGGCGACGAAATGCGCGCGGTCAGCCTGGAGCTGGGCAAGCGTAAGGTGGAGCAGCGGGACCGTGAGGCGCTGGCTGCGCGCTCACTGCTTACCAGCGTCGCCCTGCTGGCACTGGTAGTGGGGGTGATTGCCGGGTGGCTGATAACCCTGCAGATCACCCAGCCGCTGCGCCAGACCCTGGTGGTGGCGGCGCGCATCGCCAAAGGCGACCTGAGCCAGGTAGAAACCGTGCAGCGGCGTGACGAGATGGGCCAGTTGCAGACCAGCATGCGCGAAATGACCCTGAGCCTGCGCGAGCTGATTGGCGGCATCGACAAGGGTGTGGGGCAACTGTCCCAGGCTGCTACGCAACTGGCCGCCAGCAGCGAGGACACCAAGCTGCGGATCAGCCAGCAACGCGAAGAAACCGACCAGGTGGCCACCGCCATGAACCAGATGAGCGCCACGGTACAAGAGGTGGCGCAGAACGCTGAACAGGCCTCGATGGCCGCGACCAACGCTGACCAGCAGGCCCAGGAGGGCGACCAGGTAGTGGCTGAAGCCATCGGTCGTATCGAACAGCTAGCAGGGCAAATGGACCATTGCCTGGCAGCCATGCAGCACCTGGCCGGCGAAAGCCAGCGTATCGGCAGCATTCTGGACGTGATCAAGTCGGTGTCCGAACAGACCAACCTGCTGGCCCTCAATGCCGCCATCGAAGCGGCAAGGGCCGGTGAAGCCGGGCGCGGCTTCGCCGTGGTGGCCGATGAAGTACGCGGCCTGGCCCAGCGTACGTCTACCGCGACTGAAGAGATTGGCCAACTGATAGACAGCCTGCACAACGGTACCGATGAAGTGACCCGGTTGCTCGACAACAGCAAGAGCCTCACCGAACAGAGCGTGGAACTGAGCCGCAGGGCCGGGCATGCGTTAAGCCAGATCACCGATACGGTGTCGAGCATCCAGGGCATGAACCAGCAGATCGCCACGGCCAGCGAGCAACAAAGCGTGGTGGCCGAGCAGATCAACCGGAGCGTGCTGAATGTGCGCGACGCGTCCGACCAGACCAGTGTCGCCAGCGAGCAGACGGCCGAATCCAGCGGCGAGCTGGAACAGCTCGGCCAGCAACTACGCGGGATGGTGGGGCGTTTCAACATCTGAGGGGGTGAGGCAGCCCAGGTATGGGAGCAACTGTCTTACACAAAAACTCGAGGTCGTCGCAATTCTTGTGGGAGCGGGTTTACCCGCGAATGCTCTGCCTCCGCGTTCGCGGATAAACACGCCCCCACCGGCCTCACAGTACCTGACGCAGAAACGCCTGGGCGCGCGGGTCTTTCGGGGCTGCAAAGAACGCTGCCGGCGCCGAGTCTTCCAGCAGCTTGCCATGGTCGAAGAACAGCACCCGGTCCGCCACTTCGCGGGCAAAGCCCATTTCGTGGGTGACGCAGACCATGGTCATGCCTTCCAGGGCCAGGGTTTTCATCACATCCAGCACCTCGCCGACCATTTCCGGGTCCAGCGCCGAGGTCGGCTCGTCGAACAGCATCACCTTGGGGTCCATGGCCAGGGCCCTGGCAATGGCCACCCGCTGCTGCTGGCCGCCCGACAGCCGCGAGGGATACTCGTTGGCCTTCTCCGCAATACCCACCTTTTGCAGCAGCGCACGGGCCTTGGCTTCGCGTTCGGCCTTGCTGCGCTTGCGCACCACCTTCTGTGCCAGGCAGAGGTTTTCCAGCACGGTCATGTGCGGGAACAGGTTGAAGTGCTGAAACACCATGCCGACTTCACGGCGGTAGGCGTTGATATCGGTTTTCGGGTCAGCCAGCGGCAGCCCATCGATGGCTACATGGCCCTGGTCGAAATGCTCCAGGCCATTAAGGCAGCGCAGGAAGGTGGACTTGCCAGACCCCGACGGGCCCAGCACCACCACTACCTCGCCCTTGGCCACTTGCGTGGAAACGTTATCCACAGCGCGCACCACGTGGCCACGGGTGTCGAATACCTTCAGCAGGTCACGAACTTCAATCACTTTGCGCAAGCCTCCGCTCAAGCCGGCTGGCGATATGCGACAGCGGCAGGTTGATCAGCAGGTACAGGCCTGCCACGCAGAACCAGATCTCGAAGGTGGAGAACGACGTAGTAATGGCTTCGCGACCACTCTTGGTCAGCTCGGTGATGGCGATTACCGATACCAGCGAGGTGTCCTTGACCAGGCTGATGAACTGCCCGGCCAACGGGGGCAGTACACGCTTGAACGCCTGCGGCAGGATGACATGGCGCATCGACTGCGCGCCGTTCAGGCCCAGCGAGCGGGCTGCTTCGTTCTGGCCCTTGGCGATCGACTGCACACCCGCGCGGACAATTTCTGCCACGTAGGCGCCGGTGAACAGCGCCAGCGCGGCGACACCGGCGAACTCGCGGGACAGGTTGAGCACCGTGCCGATGAAGAAGTAGAAGATGAAGATCTGCACCAGCAGCGGCGTGCCGCGTACCAGCTCTACGTAGACAGTCGACAGGTCATGCAGGGTGGGGTTTGTGGACAACCGGCACAACCCGGCGAGCAGGCCGATTACCAGGCCTAGCGCCCCGGACACCACCGAAATCCACAAGGTGGTCCACAAGCCCCAGGCCAACGGGCCGGCAGCCCAATGGCGGGTGACACCAATCTGGTCGCCTTCGGCGACATCGTCGCCCCGGCTCAATTGCAGGCTGTCCCTGGCCACGTCCAGCACCTGCTGGTCGCCGTTTTCATCCTTGAGGGTAACGCGGGCGTTGTCGCCAGCCACGACGATATCCTGCACGGTGCCATAACCGGCCGCGCGCTGTACGTCTTCGGCCTGGTAGGCGAAGTACTGCGGCACGCGGTTCCAGCGCCACTCGTAGGAAATCATCGAGGTGGCCATGTACAGGCTGAACGCCAGGCCCACCAGCACCAGCGCGGTCAGGCTATGCCAGGGCCACCGGGCTTTGTTGTGTTTGATCACGGGGTTACTCCAGAAAACGGCAAGCCGCAAGCCACAGGTTGCAGGCAGAAACGGTCGGCTTCTGCCTGTAACCTGCAGCTTGCGGCCTGGGGATGCCTCTTATTCCATGTCCTTCAGCCAGCCCTTGTTCTTGAACCACTTGTCGTGGATACGATCGTAGGTCCCGTCATGCTTGATCTGGTGCAGGAAGTTGTTGATGAAGTTGATGCTGTCGTAGTCGCCCTTCTTCAGGCCAAAGGCCAGCGGCTCGTAGGTGAAGGGTTCTTCGAGGAACAGCAGCTTGCCAGCACCGGCCTTCTCCACAGCCACCACGTTGTACGGTGCGTCGTAGACGAAGGCATCCGCCTTGCCGTTGACCACGTCCATGACCGCTTCCTGCTCGTTGTCATAGCCATGGTACTTGGCTTTGCCGATCAGCTTCTTGGCGACCATTTCGCCGGTGGTGCCCAGCTTGGAGGTGAGGCGATACTTCTCGTTGTTCAGGTCTTTGTACGACTTGATCTCGCCGGCCAGCTCCTTGCGAATCAGCAGGGTCTGGCCCACGACGATGAAGGGTTCGCTGAAGTTCAGGCGCAGGTTGCGCTCCTGGGTCAGGGTCATGCCGCTGCCGATCATGTCGAACTTGTCGGTCAGCAGGGCTGGGATGATGCCGTCGTAGGCCGTGGAAACCGCCTCGAACTTCACGCCCATCGACTTGGCCATGGCCTTGAGGATGTCCACCTCGAAGCCGATGATCTCGCCGCGCTTGTTGGTCATCTGGAACGGCATGTAGGTTGGGTCCATGCCCACCCGCAAGGTACCGCGCTTGACCGCTTCGTCGATGGCGCCTGCCTGTACGGCCGTCACGGCGACCAGGGCGGTAACACCCACCAGCAGTCGCGAAAGGTATTTCTTGAACATCACCAAGTCCCCTGGAAATAAAAGTAGCGAATCTTTTTTATTGGCACGGCCGTACTGGCCGCTGCGTACTGTCGGAGAGGGATGCTAACGCATGGTGGGCTGGGGACCTAGAGCTGGCGGGGACTTTGTTGGCCAAAATCAGCCTGGGCCCTGAAAAGCTTCGCAGGTAAACCCGCACCTACAGAATTGCGCCAGCATTTGGATTTTGTGGAAGACAGTTGCCCCCACAGGGTGTATGCACAACCCTGTGGGAGCGGGTTTACCCGCGAAGAGGCCTGTCAGGCGAGTGCCGGTTGGCCTTCGTTCTCCGGGTGCAGCGGCAGCAGCGGCGAATGCGGGTCGTTCTTGATCGACGCACGCCATGCATCGATCCAGGCCGCATTGTGTTCGGCCCATACCTGCTCGTGCAGGCGGGTCAACGCCACCGGGTCGCTGAGCAACGCCAGGCGGGTGTTGAGGTCCAGCCCTTTCGGGCCAACCTCCATCGCCTTGGCCACCCGCTCAACGCGCAACGCTTCGATGGGCGCTGCCTGGCCGTGGCGCGCGGTGGCCATGGCGCAGGCCAGGGCATTCTGGCGTGGGTCGACCACGGCCCGCACGAAGCCGTCATGCAGGGCATGCCAGCGGTTCTCGTGGGTGTACTGGTCAGTGGCCAGCAGCTCCTGCGGCGTGGCGTATTCTTCCGGGATGAGGAACAGCTTCTCATCCTTGGCCGCCAGGCCCAAGCGCGTGCGGCTGGAAATCACCGACACAGGGATCGACAGCACCAGCGAACCGACGATTGGCGCCAGCCACCACAGGAAGCTCGGGTTCAGCCACGCCACCAGCCCAGCCCAGGCAAAGCCCAGCAGGGTTTGCGGGCCATGACGGCGCAGTGCTTCGCTCCACGGCGTAGAGTCGTCATCGCGCTGCGGCGAGTTCCAGGTCGCCGCCCAGCCCAGGAACGCGGCCAGCACGAACCGGGTGTGGAAGATCATGCGCACCGGTGCCAGCAGCATGGAGAACAGCATCTCCATCAGCATCGACAGGGTGACCTTGATGCGCCCCCCGAACTCGGTGGCGCCCTTGGCCCAGATCAGGATCACGCTGAGCAGCTTGGGCAAGAACAGCAACACAATGGTGGTGGAGAACAGCGCAACGGCTTTTTCCGGGTGCCACTGTGGCCACAACGGGTACAACTGGTAGGGCTCGATGAAGTACTGCGGCTCCATCAGCGTGTTGGTGGCCAGCAACGCGGTGGACAGTACCAGGAACAGGAACCACAAGGGCGCCGACAGGTACGACATCACCCCGGTGAGGAACACCGCACGGTGCACCGGGTGCATGCCCTTCACCAGGAACAGGCGGAAGTTCATCAGGTTGCCGTGGCACCAGCGTCGGTCGCGCTTGAGCTCGTCCAGCAGGTTGGGCGGCAGTTCTTCATAACTGCCCGGCAGGTCGTAGGCGATCCACACCCCCCAGCCGGCACGGCGCATCAGCGCTGCCTCGACGAAGTCGTGGGACAGGATCGCACCGGCGAACGCACCCTTGCCGGGCAACGGCGCCAGGGCGCAGTGCTCGATGAAGGGTTTCATGCGAATGATCGCGTTGTGCCCCCAGTAGTGCGACTCACCCAGCTGCCAGAAGTGCAGGCCTGCGGTGAACAGCGGGCCGTATACACGGGTAGCGAACTGCTGCATGCGCGCGTACAGGGTGTCCATGCCAGAGGCCTTGGGCCCGGTCTGGATGATACCGGCATCCGGGTTGGCCTCCATCAGGCGCACCAGGCTGCTCAGGCATTCGCCGCTCATCACGCTGTCCGCGTCGAGCACTACCATGTACTTGTAGTCGGCGCCCCACCGACGGCAGAAGTCGTCGAGGTTGCCGCTCTTGCGCTTCACCCGGCGCCGACGGCGGCGGTAGAAGATACGGCCGAAGCCTTTGGTTTCACGGCACACATCCAGCCAGGCCTGTTGCTCGGCCACGGCGATGTCGGTGTCGTTGGTATCGCTGAGCACGAAGAAGTCGAAACGGTCGAGGTTGCCGCTGGCCGCCACCGACTCGAAGGTGGCGCGCAAGCCGGCGAACACCCGGGGTACGTCTTCGTTGCAAATCGGCATCACCAGCGCGGTACGCGCGTCGGCAGCGATCGGCTCGTTACCGGCACTGCTGCCGGAAATCTTGTATTTGTCGCGCCCGGTCAGCAGCTCGAGGAAGCCCATGAGCGCCGTCCAGAAACCTGCGGACACCCAGCAGAACAGGATGCCGAACAGGATCAGGATGGACGTCTGCAACGCATACGGCCACACCTGCACCACGGTGTCCCACAGGGGCTGGCGGGTGACTTCGTCCAGGTCGACGAACGACCAGCCCTGGTACGGCAGGATGCTCTTCATGTACCAGCCGGCGACAAGGGTCTGGCCGATCATGAGGGTGAGCAGGATGTACCGGCGGATGGAGCCCACCGTGCGCCAACGCGCGGCCGGCAGCTCGCGCTTGGGTGGCTGCGGCGCATTGGGGCGCCCGGTCATGCGCCGCCACAGGCGCACCAGCACGTTGGTGCGCCAGGGCTCTGGCACCACCTTGGTGCGGTTGATCGGCGGGGCGATCTTCAGGCGCAGGCGGCCACTGCCATCGACACTGAGCATCTCGGCGTCTTCAAGCTCGGCCGCATTGCCCACGGCCAGGCGCGAGCCCACCGAGGCCTGCACGGCCTCGGCAGGGCTGGCGTGCGGGGTGGCAGCCAGGCGTTGATGCAGCTCGCTGAATGACGTGCAGCTGGCAAGCTCTGCTCGCTGCTCGTCACTCAAGGGGAGGTGGGCCAGGTACTCGCCAAGCGATACCGGCCTTGCGTTTGAGTTACTCATCGGCAGGCAACTGGTAGCTCCAGGTCTCGGTCAGCACCTTTTCGGTGGTGGCCGGGGCCCCGGTGGTGGGCGCCGCCTCGGCGGCAGGTTGTTCGGCCTTGGTCGCCTTGCCGGCCTTGGCATGCTTGGCAGCAGCCTTGTCCTGCTTGGTTTCCTGGGCAGGTGCGGCAGCCTCTACCGGCACATCACGCACCAGTGCGGCACGCATCTCGGTCGCTTTATTGGCATCCTTCACCTTGAGCCGCAACGTCAGGCGCCAGCCCTTGGTTTCAGGGTTGTAGCGCAGGTTGTTTTCCACAACCTCGGCGTTGTCGCCCACGCTGATCTGGCTGCGCACCGGGGTGTCTTCCGGCAGAGCAGCCAGCGCAGGGCCGGCAAAGTCGACCAGGAAGGCAACGCTGCCATCCGGCTGACGGATCAGGTTGGACTGTTTCACATCACCGGTGGAGCGCAGGGTCTGCTTGACCCAGCCCAACTCAGGGGCCTGGAATTTGGGCTCGTCGATGGTCCAGTGCAGGCGGTAGGCATAGTCCATGGCTTCGCCCGGCTCAGGCAGTTTTTCCGGGCTCCAGAACGCAACGATGTTGTCGTTGGTTTCGTCGGCGGTCGGGATCTCCACCAGGTCGACGGAGCCTTTGCCCCAGTCACCCTTGGGCTCGATCCACGCGCTTGGGCGCTTCTGGTAGTTGTCGTCCAGGTCTTCGAAGTCGCTGAAGGCACGCTGGCGCTGCATCAGGCCGAAACCGCGCGGGTTTTCCACGCTGAAGTTGCTGACCGACAAGTGCTTGGGATTGTTCAGCGGGCGCCACAGCCATTCACCGTTACCGGCGTGAATCGACAGGCCTTCGGAGTCATGCAGTGCCGGGCGATAGTTCAGCACCTTGGAGGGCTGGTTAGGGCCAAACAGGTACATGCTGGTCAGCGGTGCGATGCCCAGGCGGCTGACGTGGTCACGCAGGTAAACACGCGATTGCACGTCTACCACCGTGTCGTTGCCAGGGCGCAGGGTGAGCTTGTAGGCGCCGGTGGAACGCGGCGAGTCCAGCAGGGCATAGATGACCAGGTGCTTGTCGGCCGGCTGGGGCTTCTCGACCCAGAACTCGGTGAAGCGCGGGAATTCCTCGCCCGACGGCAGCGCGGTGTCGATGGCCAGGCCACGGGCCGACAGGCCGTACACATGCCCTTTGCCGACCACGCGGAAGTAGCTGGCGCCAAGCAGGGTCATGATTTCATCCTGCTTGTCGGCCTTGTTGATCGGGTACAGCACGCGGAAACCGGCGTAACCGAGGTTCTTGGTGGCGTCGGCGTCATGCGGGACGTCGCCGAACTCGAACCGGCTCGGGTCGTACTTGATTTCCTCGACCTTGGTGGCGGTGACCTGGTTGATCTTCACCGGCGTGTCGAAGTGCATGCCCTGGTGGTAGAAGGACAGCTTGAACGGCGTCTTGTCGTTGGCCCACTCGGCCTTTTCCTGCAGGAAATGAATCTTCTGGTAGTCCGCGAACTTCATGTCGCGGAACACGGCCGGCAGGTTGCTTTTGGGGGCTTCGTACTTCTGGCCGGCCAGATCCTTTGCCTTGGCTGCAACATCGTCAAGATTGAATGCCCATAGCTGGCCCGCGCTCATCAGGCCGACCAACGCCACGCTGGCCATCAGCGCCTTGCGTAGCCGGACGCCAGGGATTCTTGATGCTTTTTGGGGACTAACAATCACGAGCAACCCTCGCCGAAAACAGATCATGAAACCAACGGCCAGCGACAAATGCCGGGTTGGCGAGCACTGTTCGGACCCCGTAAGGGCGTAATGATTCCCCAAACGGATCCAGACATTGCTCGAGTCAGAGTGAAACGAACCTGCGAACGCAGGCCCATGCAGCGCGCGATTATCCAGCAGGTCGCGTGACAACGCATCAGGCTGCAACAACTATTTATCGTACAAAACCCCTTGTTTTCCCAATGGGCAGGGGTTTTTTAACCTCAAATTTATAACATTAATGTTACAGGGCCATCATTCACCAGGTGCACCTGCATATCTGCACCAAATTGGCCCGTCGCAACCTCGGGGTGGCTGGCCTTGGCCCGCTCCACCAGGTAGTCGAACAACTCGGCGCCAAGCGCAGGTGGCGCCGCAGTGGAAAAGCTCGGGCGCATGCCATTACGGGTATCCGCTGCCAGGGTGAATTGCGACACCAGCAGCAAGCCACCGCCCACCTCTTTGAGCGAGCGGTTCATCTTGCCCTGCTCATCGCTGAACACACGGTAGTTCAACAGCTTGTGCAACAGCTTGTCGGCCTGTTCGCGGGAATCTTCAGGCTCGACGGCCACCAACACCAGCAGCCCTTGGTCGATGGCACCTACCACCTGCCCCGCCACTTCCACGCGCGCACCGCGCACCCGCTGCAGCAGGCCTTTCATGCTTCTTCCAGGGGCAGGTCCAGCAGGCGCCGGGCCATCTGGTCGGCAGCCCGCACCAAGGCGTCGGTGATACCGGGCTCGGAGGCGGCATGGCCAGCATCGCGGATGACCTTGAGCTCACTGTTGGGCCAGGCCTGGTGCAATGCCCAGGCGTTGTCCAGCGGGCAGATGACGTCGTAGCGACCATGCACGATCACTGCCGGCAGATGGGCGATTTTAGGCACATCGCGAATCAGCTGGTCGGGCTCGAGAAACGCATTGTTCATGAAGTAGTGGCATTCGATGCGGGCAATCGACAGCGCCCGCTGCGGCTCCGAGAAGCGGTCCACCACCAGCGGGTTGGGGCGCAGGGTGGCCGTACGGCCCTCCCAGGTAGACCAGGCCTTGGCCGCGTGCATCTGGGCGATCTGATCGCTGCCGGTCAGGCGCTTGTGGAACGCAGCCACCAGGTCGCCGCGTTCTTCGGGCGGGATCGGTGCCACGTAGTCCTGCCAGTAATCCGGGAACAGGCGGCTGGCGCCCTCCTGGTAGAACCACTGAATTTCCTGCGGCCGGCACAGGAAGATGCCCCGCAGGATCAGGCCGTGAACCCGCTCGGGGTGAGTCTGGGCGTAGGCCAGCGCCAGGGTGGAGCCCCAGGAGCCGCCGAACAGCACCCATTTATCGATGCCAAGGTGCTCACGGATACGCTCCATGTCCTCGACCAGGTGCCAGGTGGTGTTGTTTTCCAGGCTGGCGTGTGGCGTGGAGCGGCCACAACCGCGCTGGTCGAAGGTGATGATGCGGTACAGGTTGGGGTCGAAGTAGCAACGGCTCTGAGCGTCGCAACCGGCGCCTGGCCCACCGTGGATGAACACCACCGGCAACCCCTCCGGCGAGCCGCTTTCATCAACGTACAACACGTGCGGCGCTTCCACGGCCAGATCGTGCCGGGCGTAGGGTTTGATCTGCGGGTAGAGGGTCTGCATTGCGCACTCCGTGTGAGGATGGTTCGGCCGTGGGCCATCATAAACCTGAATTGCAGTTTCGGCACCGTCCCCGCTTACCTGAGCCACTACCAGGCCACAGATATCTACCTCCTACCGGCGCAACCGGCCAGCGATAGTGCCCTGTCATCTCCGAAGGGCTCTCGCCATGCCAACAGCAGCCACCGAACAACCCACCTTTCACGCTGCCACCCTTGAACGCCAGGTGCCTGCCTGGCTCAAGGCCGCACCGCCGGCCATCCACCAGGCCATGCGCAACTGGCACCTCGCCCCCGCCTGGCTGACGCCAGCGCTTGCCCAGCAACCCGATGTAGCAAGGGCGTGGCAGGCAGAGCACGCCCGCCACCGTGACAATCAGGCGCAGGTGCAAAGGCTGTTTACGCAACTGCCCGACCTGGAACGCTTCGCCTGTGACCTGCTGAGCGACGCCATCAAGCACCGATTCGGGCTGGAGCTGGACGTACGCACCACCTACCTCATCGATGCGCGCCAGGTCGACACCGCCACGGTTGGCGACAGCCGCCAGGCCGTCGACCGCGCCACCCGTTCGCTGCTGCAGTGCGCGCTGCACAACTTCGACCAGGGCGCTGCCGAGCCTGGCGGGATGAGCGCACCCGCGGGCATGCTAAAAAAATCGGTCATCGTCGACCACCGCCGCTACATGGGCAGCGTGCCCATCACCAACGCGTTGGCGATGCCTGCCGAGGACTTCGCCGGGCTGTGCCGCACGCTGGATATCGGCGGCAAATACCATGACCGGTTACATGCCATTTACTACCCGGGGTCCGATGAAGCGGCGCTGGCCGTTTACCGCTGCCTGGGCAATGCGCAGGTGTCGGCGTTTCGCCAGGCACTGCATTTTGCCAGGCTCAAGGGCGATATCAGCCAGGCGCTGTATACCGCCGCGCTGGGAGTACCCCTGGACCAGCCGCCCTTGGCCAATGCCAGCGTGCACTTCAGCCTCGTGCAGCTTTGGGAAACCGAATTGACCGGCGTGCTGCTGGTTACACTGCGCACCGACGGCCATCAGGCTGTCGCCTTGTACATCCCCGAGGATGAGGCAACGCCGTTGAAGGAGTTCCCGACGCTCCAGGCGTTGCACTCGGCGCTGCGTGACCGGCTGCTGGCCGACATCACCTACCTTGACCGGCACATACCCGACCGTGACCAGGCTTCTACCATCAGCCGCCTGCGGGACCGGCTGACACCCCTGCAGTGGAGCGAGCGCGGCATACGTGAGCGGGTGCCGACACCACATGCCGAGTTGTATCCGGTTGCCCAACCCCTGCGCCATACCTTCCAGGGCGCCATGGCCTTCCAGCGCGCCCAGCGCCATGAGATGGACGTGCTTTACAACGCCATCCCGACCCAGATCGTCGACCGCCGCTCGGCCCAGGCGCACCGGCAGTTGATTGCCGGGCGAGTACTGGGTGCACTGAACATCGCCGGCTTTTTCGTCCCAGGCCTGGGCGAACTGATGCTTGCTGTATGCGTGGTCCAGCTGGCACATGAGGTGTACGAGGGGATCGACGCCTGGCACAACGACGAGCGCGACACTGCCTACGGTTACCTGGTGGACGTTGTCGAGAACGTCGCCGCGATGGCCGCCTTTGCCGCCGCTGCCAAGGTAATCAAGGGCCAAGGCGGCACTCCGGGCCTCCCCCCCGCCCCGGTGCCCACGCCTTCCTTCATCGAGGAACTGCACGAAGTCGAAACAACCGACGGCCAGCTGTGCCTGTGGAAGCCGGACCTCACTCCCTACCGCAGCCAGCAACCGCTGCCGCCTGAGCTTGAGCCAGACTCGCTCGGCCTGCGTCACTACCAGGGCCGAAGCTGGCTGGTTCTGGAGAATGAGCACTATGCCGTCGGCCGCTCGCCAGATACGGGTGACTATCATGTGGAGCACCCACACACGCCCCGCCGCTATCGGCCGCCCCTGCGGCACAACGGGGCTGGCGCATGGCTGCACGTCATGGACCAGCCACGCAACTGGTCGGGCACCGCCTTGCTGCATCGCGCCGGGCATCTGAGCGCTCACTTCGATGCACCAACCCTGCGCCGCATTCTTGCTGTCAGCGGCGTTTCCGAAGATGCGTTGCGCCGGTCGCTGGCAGACAGACTGCCGCTGCCGGCCTTGCTGCAAGACACCCTGCAACGCTTCAAACTGGACCAGTCCGTACGCCTGCAAGCCGATACCACCACATGGGCCACCCGTTTCAGCGAAGCCTATGCGGCCCTTGGGAACCCGACAGGCGCCGACGCCCAGGCCATCCAGCGAGCGTATGCGGCGCTGCCGAAGGCGGTGAGCGAAGAAGTGGCAGCCGCGCTCAGCAGCGCCGAGCGCGACATGCTGGCCCACAGCAAAGTACCGCTGCGTGTAGCAGAAGAAATCCGCGTGTATCAGCAGCAGGTACGCCTGGCCCGTGCCTACGAGGGCCTTCATCTGGCGTGCGTGCGCACCTGGGACAGCGACCGCCTGATCATCGACACCCTGGTGCAGCTGCCCGGCTGGCCTGGCGGCACACGGCTACGGCTGCTGCAGCGCAGCACCTGGCCTGCAGCCGAACATGTGGTGGGCGGTGAACGCGATGAGGCGCACGTCACCATCACCCACGCACGGGCCGGCTACATCGTTCACGAACACAGCCAGCCAGATGCTGCGATCGTGCTGCACCGCAACCTGTATGCCGCCTTGCACCAGGCATTGCCGCAGGTCATGGCGCAGATGGGGGTGGCCCATCCGCAAGCACTGCAACGGTTGCTGCAGGAGCGCCCCCCACTGCCCCGCGCCGCTCTACGAGCGGTGCTGGGGATGCAGCCCGTGCGGCCCGGGTATCGCTCGCCGATGCGCCTGGCCGACGGCAGGCTGGGTTACCGCCTTGGAGGAGGTGGCCCGGCCACACAGAGCGTGGGGCGCCAGGCATTGCTCACGGCAGCGCAGGCGGCAGGCCTTGCCGTGGATGACAGGTCGGCGGAACAGGCCCTGCAAGCGCTGGGCAGCAGGGGGCTATCCCAGCGGCAGATGCTCGACCACCTGCAGACCTTGCTCGAACAACGCCACGAACTGATCAGCCGCCTGGACGACTGGGGCGAAGCCATCACACCGGCCTCCGATCAGGCTGCGCGCAGTTACGACAACCTGCGCGAGGCCATCCTGCAGCATTGGCAGGCCAGCGCGTTGCAGGCCAGCAGCACGCCAATAATCAACCTACGGGTAACCCAGGTTCCACTGGCCGATATACCACTGACCCTGCCTGACTTCTTCAACGCTCAGGTGCGCAGCCTGAGCCTGGTCGACCTGCCATCCGGCGCCCTGTCGGGCTGGGCGCAGAACGAGCGCCTGTTGCAACGCCTGCTGCGCCAGATGCCGAACATCGAGTCGCTGGAAATCACCCGCCCCTATGATCCCAGGGCAACGCCTTCGTTTTTTCTGTTCAGCATCCCCACCATTGCCGAACAACTGCCGGGCTTGCAGCGGCTGGTGCTGACCAACCAGAACATGGCGCTTTCCGAAAGTGACGTGAACCTGCTGGCTGGCCTGGGCCAGTTGCGTTACCTGGACCTCAGTGGCAACCGCCTGGCGCAGAACAACAGCCCAAGCTTCCATGAGCTGACCCTGGATTACCTTGGGCTGAACCAGATGCAGCTTTCCCAGTGGCCGATTGGGGTCGGCAGCGACGCCCTGGCCCGCATCACCCACCTGTCACTGCGCGACAATAACCTCAGGGCACTGCCTGCGTTTCTGCTCAATGAGGCAGAGGCCCTGACCAGCCCGCCGGTGATTTCGCTGCAAGGCAACGCCATCAACGAAACCCATTTGCAGCGCTTGCTGCTGAACGAGCGTATGGACGCCTCCGGCATCAGCACCGACCAACCGGCGACGCTGGCCGAACGCCTGGCACGCCTGCGCGAAGAGCGGCAACAGATGCGTGACGCCATCGACGGCTGGGCCCAGGCCTCCAGCTCCAGCAACCCGCTGACCCAGGCAGCCCTGGAAGACAGGCAGCGCATACAGGCAGCTGTCACGCAGTTCTGGGCGCAGCAGGAGCAAGGGCAGCATTACCTGCGCCTGCAACTGGAAGACGTCGCCATCGCCAACTTTCCGCGGCGCCTGCCGCCGTTTTTCGGCGAGCGGGTACGGGCACTGAGCCTGACGCGGCTGCAGGGGTCCGCGGCGCAGCTCGATGAACTGCTGAGCCGGTTCCCCAACATCACGCGCCTCACAATCGACAGCCATCAGGAAGCCACGGGGGCACTGGCATCTACCTTGGTACGCCTACCCCGTCTCACGCACCTGGAGTTCCGCAACATGGGGCTGGAGGTTGACCAGACCATGCTGGAAACCTTTGCCCGCCTGGAGCACCTGACATCGCTCGATCTGTCCGGCAACCGCTCGGCAGCCATCGCCCAGGTGCCCACCCGGCTGGCTCACAACCTGCAATCGCTGACCCTGGCCAACATGAACCTGCAGGGCTGGCCAAACTGGTGCGACAGCCTGCTGCCGCTGGAGCTGCTGGACCTGAGCAACAACAACATCGCTGAGTTGCCCGAGCACATTCTCTCGAACCTGAACAACCCCATGCCGATTTCCTCCATTGCGCTGTTCGACAACCCACTGCCCCTGGAAACCATCCTGCGCGTGCGCACCTTCTCGGACAGCCAGCACAGCTACTCCTTCGCCCTGGACATTCCGGAAAACCTGATGCTGGTGGACAGTTCCAGCGAAGGCTCACTCGACCACCCGCACTTCCCGCTGATGGGCGACGACATGCCCCGGCTGGAAGACTGGCTGCTGGGCAGCGAAGCGCAGAACACAGCACTGCAGGACAGCTGGCAAACCCTGGGCGGGAGCCCCCTGCTGCGCCTGGTGGGCCGCTTGCGCAACGCGGCACCGTATGTAGCACCGGGTACCCGTGGCAGTTTTTGCGAGCGGGTGCGGATGATGCTGGTGCTTGCGGCCGGCAACGAACGCGAACGCCCGGTGATGGAGGCGATTGCCGAAGCGGCCCTGCCCGACCCTGAAAGCGGCGCACAGACGTGCCACGACGGGGCGCTGCAGGAATTCAACAACATCGAGCTGTACCTCATGGGGCAACGCCTGCTGATCGAGGCAGGCGACACGCTACAGGCCATGCGCCAGCGCCTGCTGCAGCTGTTCCGTATCGAACAGCTCGAACGCCTGGCCAGCCAGCGTTCCAGGCAGGGTGACCTGGTCTCGGTGCGCCTGGCCTACCGCCGGGAGCTGGCACGGGAACTGGACCTGCCGATCGCCGACAGCATGCGTTTTCGCAGTGCGGCCAACCTGGCCCCTGACGAGCTTTCCGAAGTGCTGGAAGCAGTACGGCGCAGCGAACGGGGCCAGCCGCTGATCGACTACCTGATGGCCAACGATGACTGGACGACACGGCTGCGCGGCGAATACGCCGAGCGCTTTGCCGAGATCCAGGCGCACTTGCGCGAGCGTGTACTGGCGCTGGCTAGCCTGGACTATCCCCTGGCCCAGGAGCTGGACCTGCAAGGTGCCTTGCAGGCCGCCGCGGTACAAGAGGAGCTGGAACTGCTGCGGGACCTGACGATTGCGCAGGTCAATCAGACGTAACGCACCGCAGCTCATCGCAAGCGCTCACGGACCTGCACATGACATATTGATTTAGCAGGGACCTGTGTGGGAGCGGCTTCAGCCGCGAACACCGGCGAAGCCGGTGCCATACTGGACTGCCCCACAAAAGTTGGACACCTATCCAATTTTTGTGGGGCAGCCTAGAAAGCGCGGCGCGGCTAACGCCCGTACCGCGCACGGCCCCAGTCCAGCATGGCCTGCAACAGCTCACGCAGCACGTGTTGGGTGGGCTGGGCCAGGTCTTCGCGGTAGTCGAAAGGCGCGTGCTCCTGCATGTAGGTGCTTTGCGCAAGCTCCAGCTGCACCGCATGGATATGCCCGGCCGGGTCACCATAATGACGGGTGATGTGCCCGCCCTTGAAGCGGCCATTGAGCACATGGCTGTAGCCTTGGGCCTGTGCACACACCGCTTCCAGCTGTTGTGCAAGGGCGGCATCGCAACTGGCGCCATTGAAGGTGCCGAGGTTGAAATCCGGCAGCGTGCCATCGAACAGGTGGGGGATGCATGAGCGGATCGAGTGGGCATCCCACAGCAGGGCGTAGCCAAACTGCGCGCGCAGGCGCTCAAGCTCGCGCTGCAATGTGCCGTGGTACGCCTGCCAGACCTGCTCCAGGTACTGTTGGCGTTGCTCGGCGGTAGGTGCCAGCCCGTCCTTGAACAGGGGCTGGCCGTCGAACAGCGTCGCGGGGAACAGGCCAGTGGTAGCCCCGGCGTACAACGGTTTGTCATCCTGCGGGCGGTTCAAGTCGATAACGAAGCGTGAGTACTCCGCCGCCAGCACACTGGCGCCCATTTCCTGGGCAAAGCCGTACAGCCTGGGGATATGCCAGTCGGTGTCCGGCAAGCCTTGCGCTGCATCGACCAGCCCGTCGCGCACCGCGCTGCTCAAGCGCAGGCCGGCATGGGGCATGCTGATCAGCAGCGGCAGGCGGCCTTGGTGAAAACTCAGTGCTTGTTCCATGGGGCCTCGCTCAATGGGTGATTTCTTGCCCGCTGCGCACGATGCGCTTGGGCAGGTCGCCGCCCAGCCAGTAGGCCAGGTCGGCGGGGCGTTCGATGTGCCAGGCCACGAAGTCGGCCACCTTGCCCGCTTGCAACGTGCCATGGCTGTGGCCAAGGCCCAGCGCGGTGGCGGCGTGCACGGTGACACCAGCCAGGGCCTCTTCAGGTGTGAGGCCAAAGCAGGTGCAGCCCATGTTCAGCATCAGGCGCAGTGACAACCCGGGCGAAGTACCCGGGTTCAGGTCGGTGGCCAGGGCCATCTTCACACCGTGGCGGCGCAATGCAGCCATCGGCGGCAACTGGGTTTCCCGCAGGAAGTAGAACGCCCCGGGTAGCAACACCGCGACCGTTCCGGCGGCCGCCATGGCGATGGCGTCCTCTTCGGTCATGAATTCCAGGTGATCGGCCGACAGCGCCTGGTAGCGGGCGGCCAGGCTGGAGCCGTGCAACGATGAGAGCTGCTCGGCATGCAGCTTGACCGGCAGGCCCAGTTTGCGCGCCGCGATGAACACGCGCTCTACCTGCGCGGGCGAGAACGCCAGGTGTTCACAGAAGGCGTCCACCGCATCCACCAGGCCTTCGGCAGCCAACGCCGGCAGCATCTGCTCGCAGATGTGCGTGATGTAATCATCAGGCCTGCCACTGTACTCGGGCGGCAGTGCGTGTGCGGCCAGGCAGGTAGCGCGCACGGTCAGCGGCAACGCCTGCCCCAGGCGCCTGACCACGCGCAGCATCTTGCGCTCGCTGGCAAGGTCAAGGCCGTAGCCGGACTTCACTTCCAGCGTGGTCACGCCGTCGCGCATCAGGGCCATGACCCGCTGACGGGCGCTGGCGAACAGCGCCTCTTCACTGGCCGCCCGGGTGGCCCGCACCGTACTGGCGATACCCCCGCCCTGGGCGGCAATTTCAGCGTAACTCACGCCCTTGAGACGCTGCTCGAACTCGCCACTGCGGTTACCGCCAAACACGGCATGGGTATGGCAGTCGATAAGCCCAGGCGTCACCCAGGCACCGCCCAGGTCCACCGTGCGCTCGGGCATGGGCGCGGTCAGCTCGGCCTTGGGGCCCACCCATTCCACAAGCCCATCACAGGTGACGATGGCTGCGTCTTCGACCGCCGAATAATGGCCGTCGACCATGGTTGCCACGTGGCAGTGCTGCCAGAGGGTTCTCATGTACAGTCTCCTTTGCTAACGGTGCAGTTCGGCACGTTCCGCAACCGGCCTGCCCTGCCCGGCGCGCGGCTTGCACCACAGCAGGTAGGACGCCACCAGGAACACCAGCCACACCAGCCCGACCAGCAATGCCGCCTGGGTGTCGGGGAAGTAGCCAAGCACACCGAAGATGAACACCATGAACGCGATCGCCATGGCCGGGCCGTAGGGCCAGAACGGTACCGGGAACTTGAGCTGGGCCATCTGCTCACGGCTCATGCGCCGGCGCATGGCAACCTGGGTCACCAGGATCATCAGCCAGACCCACACCGTGGCGAAGGTAGCGATGGAAGCAATCAGCAGGAACACGTTTTCCGGGATCAGGTAGTTCAGCAGCACGCCGACAAGCAGCGCAGCGCCCATCACCATTACGGTCATCCAGGGTACGCCGTGCCGGGACAGGTGGCTGAACCCGCGTGGTGCATGGCCTTGCTGGGCCAGCCCATACATCATGCGGCCCGCGCCGAAGATATCGCTGTTGATGGCAGACACCGCCGCAGAGATCACCACGATGTTCAGCACCGCTGCTGCAGAGCCGATCCCCAGGTTGCTGAAGATCTGCACGAAGGGGCTGCCCTGGCTACCGATTTGCGGCCAGGGGTACAGGCACATCAGCACGAACAGGGTGAGCACGTAGAACAGCAGGATGCGCAGCGGCACCGCGTTGATCGCCTTGGGGATCACCCGCTGCGGGTCCTTGGCCTCGCCTGCGGTCACGCCGATGATCTCGATGCCGCCAAACGCGAACATCACCACCGCGAAAGAAGCGATCAGGCCCCCTACGCCATTGGGCATGAAGCCGCCATGGTCGAACAGGTTGCCGAGGCCAACCGCATGGCCGCTACCCACCTGGCTGAAGCCGAACGCCATGATGCCCAGGCCTGCCAGGATCATGGCGATAATGGCGCCGACCTTGAGCAGCGACAGCCAGAACTCCATCTCGCCGAAGACCTTGACGTTGCACAGGTTCAGGCCGCCGATCAGGAAGACAATGCCCAGCACCCAGATCCAGCGGGCTACTTCCGGGAACCAGAAGCCCATGTAGATACCGAAGGCGGTCACGTCGGCGATGGCCACGATGACCATCTCGAAGGCGTAGGTCCAGCCGAGGATGAAGCCCGCCATGGGCCCCAGGTACGTGCTGGCGTAATGGCCGAAGGAACCGGCCACGGGGTTGTGCACGGCCATTTCACCCAGGGCGCGCATGACCATGAACACCGCTGCGCCGCCGATCAGGTAGGCCAGCAGCACGGCAGGGCCGGCCATCTGGATGGCAGAAGCGGAGCCGTAGAACAGGCCGGTACCGATGGCGGAACCTAAGGCCATGAAACGGATGTGGCGGGCACTGAGCCCGCGTTTGAGACCTTGAGCTTGTTGCATGTCACGTCCTTGAATTGTTTTTGTGGTCGTGAGGGCACGGGGCTGCTGCGCAGCCCCTCAGGCATTACAGGCTGGGCAGTACCCCCGCCGGCAGCAAACCGGTCAGGCTGCCTTTGGCCAACAGTTCCACAGCCTTTTCGATGTCCGGCGCGAAGAAACGGTCACGGTCATAGTGCGGTACTTCGCTGCGCAGCGCCTGGCGGGCCTGCTCCAGCTTGGACGAGGTCTTCAGGCCCTTGCGCAGGTCCAGCCCCTGGCACGCACCCAGCCACTCGATCGCCAGCACCCCACGGGTGTTTTCGGCCATCTCCCACAGGCGCTTGCCGGCTGCCGGGGCCATGGACACGTGGTCTTCCTGGTTGGCAGACGTCGGCAGGCTGTCGACACTGTGCGGGTGCGACAGCGCCTTGTTTTCGCTGGCCAGTGCCGCTGCGGTCACCTGGGCGATCATGAAGCCCGAGTTGACCCCGCCGTTTTCCACCAGGAATGGCGGCAGCTGGGACATGTGCTTGTCCATCATCAGCGAGATGCGGCGTTCGCTGAGCGAGCCAATTTCGGCAATGGCCAGGGCCAGGTTGTCGGCGGCCATGGCTACCGGTTCGGCGTGGAAATTACCCCCGGAAACCACGTCGCCTTCGGCGGCAAACACCAGCGGGTTGTCCGATACGGCGTTGGCCTCGACACCCAGCACCTCGGCGGCCTGGCGCAACTGGGTAAGGCAGGCTCCCATGACCTGCGGTTGGCATCGCAGCGAGTAAGGGTCCTGGACCTTGTCGCAGTTCTTGTGCGACAGCGAAACCTCGCTGGCTTCGCCCAGCAGGTCGCGGAAGCAGGCTGCCGTATCGATCTGCCCGCGCTGGCCGCGCACCTCATGGATACGGGCATCGAACGGCGAGCGCGAACCCAGCGCAGCCTCGACGCTCAGGGCACCACAGGCGATGCCAGCCGCATACAGGTCTTCGCCATGGAACAGACCCCGCAGGGCGTAGGCGGTGGAGGCCTGGGTACCGTTCAGCAGGGCCAGGCCCTCTTTGGCCGCCAGGGTCAGGGGCTCAAGGCCGGCAACGGCCAGCGCTTCAGTTGCGGGTAACCACTGGCCGTGGTGACGGGCCTTGCCCTCGCCCAGCAGCACCAGCGACATGTGCGCCAATGGCGCCAGGTCACCGGAAGCACCTACCGAACCCTTCAGCGGAATGTGGGGGTACACCTCGGCGTTCACCAGGGCGATCAGCGCATCGATCACCTTGCGGCGAATACCCGAGAAGCCGCGGCTGAGGCTGTTGATCTTCAGCACCATGATCAGCCGCACCAGGGCATCGTCCAGCGGTGCGCCAACCCCGGCGGCATGGGACAGCACCAGCGAGCGCTGCAGGTTTTCCAGATCGTGGCTGGCGATGCGGGTGGACGCCAGCAGGCCGAAACCTGTGTTGATGCCATAGGCGGTGCGGTCTTCGGCAATGATCTGTTCGACACAGGCCACGCTTGCGTCGATACCGGCCGCAGCCCCTGGGTCGAGCTGCAGGCGTACGGGCGCGTCATGAATGGCGCGCAGCTGGGCAAGGGTCAGGGCGCCGGGCTTGAGGGTAAGTTGGGTCACGTTGCTACTCCAGTCGCGGGGCATGGCGGGCGTGTCTGTCGGCGCCGGCGTGCCCCTTCTTGTTGTTCAGTATCACCCGCGAAGGGTGCGAGCCAAAGCGTGGCGGTCAGCCGGTTATCATCGGCAGGTCCAGGCCTTGCTCGCGGGCGCAGTCGATGGCGATGTCGTAGCCAGCATCGGCATGGCGCATTACGCCGGTGCCAGGGTCGTTGGCCAGCACCCGGGCGATGCGGGCGGCGGCTTCATCGGTGCCGTCGCACACGATGACCATGCCGGAGTGCTGGGAGAAGCCCATGCCAACGCCGCCCCCGTGGTGCAGCGATACCCAGGTGGCACCGCTGGCCGTATTGAGCAGGGCGTTGAGCAGCGGCCAGTCGGAAACGGCATCGGAACCGTCGCGCATGGCTTCGGTTTCGCGGTTGGGGCTGGCTACCGAGCCGGAGTCCAGGTGATCGCGGCCAATCACGATGGGCGCCGACAACTCGCCGCTGCGGACCATTTCGTTGAACGCCAGGCCCAGCTTGGCGCGCAGGCCCAGGCCCACCCAGCAGATGCGGGCTGGCAGGCCCTGGAAGCTGATGCGCTCGCGGGCCATGTCCAGCCAGCGGTGCAGGTGGGCGTCATCGGGGATCAGTTCCTTGACCTTGGCATCGGTCTTGTAGATGTCCTGGGCATCGCCAGACAGCGCGGCCCAGCGGAACGGGCCGATGCCGCGGCAGAACAGCGGGCGGATGTAGGCCGGGACAAAGCCCGGGAAGTCGAAGGCATTGGCAACGCCCTCTTCCTTGGCCATCTGGCGAATGTTGTTACCGTAGTCGAAGGTGGGAATGCCCTGCTTCTGGAAGTCGAGCATCGCCTGCACATGCACGGCCATGGACTGCTTGGCCGCCTTGACCACGGCAGCCGGCTCGGTCTGGGCGCGGTCACGGTATTGCTCCCAGCTCCAGCCTGCGGGCAGGTAACCGTTGAGCGGGTCGTGGGCGCTGGTCTGGTCGGTGACCATGTCCGGGCGTACGCCGCGCTTCACCAGCTCGGGCAGAATTTCAGCCGCGTTGCCATGCAGGGCGATGGAAATGGCCTTGCCCTCGGCGGTATAGCGGGCGATACGGGCCAGAGCGTCGTCCAGGTCGGTGGCCTGTTCATCCACATAGCGGGTTTCGAGGCGGAAATCGATACGGCTCTGCTGGCATTCGATGTTCAGCGAGCAGGCGCCGGCCAGCGTAGCGGCCAGGGGCTGAGCACCGCCCATGCCGCCCAGGCCGGCGGTAAGCACCCATTTGCCTTTGAGGCTGCCGCCATAGTGCTGGCGGCCTGCTTCGACGAAGGTTTCGTAAGTACCTTGGACGATGCCTTGGCTGCCAATGTAGATCCAGCTGCCGGCGGTCATCTGGCCGTACATGGCCAGGCCCTTGGCATCCAGCTCGTTGAAGTGTTCCCAATTGGCCCAGTGCGGGACCAGGTTGGAGTTGGCGATCAGCACGCGGGGCGCGTTGCTGTGGGTCTTGAACACACCCACGGGCTTGCCCGACTGCACCAGCAAGGTTTCGTCGTCTTCCAGGCGGGTGAGGGTTTCGACGATCTTGTCGTAGCAGGCCCAGTTGCGCGCAGCACGGCCAATGCCGCCGTAAACCACCAGTTCCCTGGGGTTTTCTGCCACTTGGGGGTCCAGGTTGTTCATCAGCATGCGCAGCGGGGCTTCGGTCAGCCAGCTCTTGGCGGTGAGCTTGTTGCCACGGGGGGCACGGATTTCAACGTCACGGTATTTGTTGTTGTCAGTCACGGGAAGGTCCTCTGCGGTCGTCCGCGGGCAGATGGGGCATGGCGGGCATACAAACACATCTTTACTTGTATGTACAAGCATGGACAACCGAAATTTCTAGATGACTCTAGGGGCCTCACGGTGCTTTACCGACGAATGCGGTTGGGCTGGCGGGTGTTCGCCTTTATAGGTGCAGCGCCTGGGAGATCGAGCGCCGCCCGCGCGGCGCATCGCGAGCTTTGCTCGCTCCTACG
>NZ_JACVVH010000031.1:0-72793 GCF_016647865.1 Pseudomonas sp. S60
CTGGATTGTGATTCCAGTTGTCGTGGGTTCGATTCCCATCGTCCACCCCATATTCTTCAAAGGCGCCGCGATAGCATCTGGCGCCTTTGTTTTAAGCGTTACGCGGACGTGGTGAAATTGGTAGACACACTGGATTTAGGTTCCAGCGGCGCAAGCTGTAAGAGTTCGAGTCTCTTCGTCCGCACCATGCTTCTGTAAAGCAGTACCGCAACACCGCAACATGGTGGGCGTAGCTCAGTTGGTAGAGCGCTGGATTGTGATTCCAGTTGTCGTGGGTTCGATTCCCATCGTCCACCCCATTTTTCGAAAGGCGCCTTGGTCATGGACCGGGCGCCTTTTTTGTTGTGCGTCGCGCGCAGCCCATGGCAAGTATTTTCGGGGCAAAATCACTGCCCGGCCCTTGCAATCCGCTGGTGAGGGCCCAATAAAAGCTGTTAGATTTCAGCCGGTTGAAACCCCGGCCCGTTGAGTCGGCAGAGGAGCAGCCCAATGATTGCAAAAGAAGCCCGTCAGGCCCTTGCGCTGCAGCGCTTTGCCCAGGCCCATCCACAGCTGCTGGAAGAGGTCCGTCAGCTTGATGCGCATGAGCAGGCGCAGCAAATCGAGTGGGCGTTCGAAGATGCCGCTCATGAGCAAGGCCTTCAGCCTTGGGAGTTGGCGCTGCAATTGATTGCCGCAAGCCCCGAGCAACTACAGGCGATGCGCCTGGAAACCCATCGGGAGGTGGCAGAGGCGCTGGGCATGGGCTGGGAGGAGTACTGCCATTTCAACGACCCTGCATAAAGGAAGCGATGTCGTTGAAGGTAGTTATTGAACAAGATATTTCGGCCGCAGACCGTCATGGGCGTCCTGCGGCCCCTATTGAGACAGGTTCGGCGGCTTGCCGCCCGAGCCTTTAAAGCCAATCGACCGGCGTCGTCCAGGGGGCATCCCGGGTGGGGTGACTTCTGCTGCGTGACTCACTAGAATGCTTGCCCTTGATTCTGGAGTCGGGCAAACGCCGGCTAACGTCTGTGCAACGAGGAATATCCATGCAAGTTTCTGTTGAAAACACTTCCGCTCTCGAGCGCCGCATGACCATCGCCGTTCCGGCCGAGCGCGTCGAGAACGAAGTCAACAAGCGTCTGCAGCAGACTGCCAAGCGCGCCAAGGTTGCCGGTTTCCGTCCAGGCAAGGTGCCGATGAGCGTGATCCGCCAGCGTTTCGAAGCCGATGCCCGTCAAGAGGCGTTCGGTGACCTGGTCCAGGCTTCCTTCTATGAAGCGATCGTCGAGCAGAAGCTGAACCCGGCTGGCGCCCCTGCCGTCGAGCCCAAGTCCTTCGAAAAAGGCAAGGACCTGGAATTCGTCGCTATCTTCGAAGTGTTCCCCGAGTTCACCGTGGCTGGCCTCGAAACCATCAAGGTCGAGCGCCTGAGCGCCGAAGTGGCTGATTCCGACCTGGACAGCATGCTGGAAGTGCTGCGCAAGCAGAACACGCGTTTCGAGGCTGTCGAGCGTGCCGCCCAGAACGACGACCAGGTCAACATCGACTTCGTTGGCAAGGTAGACGGTGAGGCCTTCGCAGGTGGTTCGGCCAAAGGCACCCCGCTGGTTCTGGGTTCGGGCCGCATGATCCCTGGCTTCGAAGAAGGCCTGGTAGGCGCCAAGGCGGGCGAAGAGCGCGTTGTGAACGTGACCTTCCCTGAGGACTATCAGAACCTGGACCTGGCCGGCAAAGCCGCCGAGTTCACCATCACTGTCAACAGCGTTGCGGCACCTGTGCTGCCAGAACTGAACGAAGAGTTCTTCGCCCAGTTCGGCATCAAGGAATCGACCCTGGAAGGCTTCCGCACCGAAGTTCGCAAGAACATGGAGCGTGAACTGCGCCAGGCGATCAAGACCAAGGTCAAGAACCAGGTCATGGACGGTCTGCTGGCCGCCAACCCGATCGAAGTGCCAAAGGCGCTGCTGGAAAACGAAGTCAACCGTCTGCGCGTGCAGGCTGTTCAGCAGTTCGGTGGCAACATCAAGCCTGACCAACTGCCAGCCGAGCTGTTCGACGAGCAGGCCAAGCGCCGCGTCGTGCTGGGCCTGATCGTGGCCGAAGTGGTCAAGCAGAACGAGCTGAAGCCAGACGAGGCCAAGGTTCGCGAGATGATCGAAGAAATGGCCTCTGCCTATCAGGAGCCTGAGCAGGTCATCGCCTGGTACTACAAGAACGACGAGCAGATGAACGAGGTGCGTTCGGTTGTGCTGGAAGAACAAGTTGTAGATACTGTTCTGCAGAAAGCGACTGTGACCGACAAGTCGGTCTCGTACGAAGAAGCCGTTAAACCTGCCGAGGCACCCGCCGAAGCCGAGTAACGGGCCCTTCTCGTAGGAAACCCCCACAAGCCAGCCTTCGCGCTGGCTTGTGCGTATTCAAGCCATGACTATTTGGGAGTGAGCGCAGGACATGTCCCGCAATTCTTTTATTCAGCAGAGCTCTGACATCCAGGCTGCAGGCGGCCTGGTCCCGATGGTTATCGAGCAGTCCGCCCGTGGCGAGCGTGCTTACGACATTTACTCGCGCCTGTTGAAGGAGCGTGTGATTTTCCTGGTTGGTCCGGTAGAAGACTACATGGCGAACCTGGTCGTTGCGCAAATGCTCTTCCTTGAGGCGGAAAACCCGGACAAGGATATCCATCTGTACATCAACTCGCCGGGCGGTTCGGTGACCGCAGGCATGTCGATCTACGACACCATGCAGTTCATCAAGCCGGACGTTTCCACCATCTGCATTGGCCAAGCCTGCAGCATGGGTGCGTTCCTGCTGGCTGCCGGTGCCAAGGGCAAGCGTCACTGCCTGCCTAACTCGCGCGTGATGATTCACCAGCCACTGGGCGGTTTCCAGGGCCAGGCTACCGATATCGAGATCCATGCCCAGGAAATCCTCAATATCAAGGCGCGCCTGAACGAGCTGCTGGCGTACCACACAGGCCAGGACCTGGAAACCATCAAGCGTGACACCGAGCGCGACAATTTCATGAGCGCCTCGCGCGCGGCCGAGTACGGCCTGATCGACTCGGTATACGACAAGCGGCAACTGGCTTCCTGACCCCGGCAGCCAGAGCAGGTGGGCGCACATGGCGCCTGCCTGCGGACTTGAAAAAGCCCGCAATTGCCTTCATCTTGTGTTGCAAGCCTACCGGATTGGATCGATCGAATGACTGACACCCGTAACGGCGAGGACAGCGGCAAATTGCTTTATTGCTCCTTCTGCGGCAAAAGCCAGCACGAAGTGCGCAAACTGATTGCCGGGCCCTCGGTATTTATCTGCGACGAGTGCGTCGACCTGTGCAACGACATCATCCGTGAGGAGGTGCAGGAAGCCCAGGCCGAGAGCAGCGCGCACAAATTGCCTTCGCCGAAAGAAATCAGCGGCATCCTGGACCAGTACGTCATTGGTCAGGAGCGCGCAAAAAAGGTGCTTGCCGTAGCGGTGTACAACCACTACAAACGCCTGAATCAGCGTGACAAAAAAGGCGACGAAGTCGAACTGGGCAAGAGCAACATTCTGCTCATCGGGCCTACCGGCTCGGGTAAGACATTGCTTGCAGAAACCCTCGCTCGCCTGTTGAACGTACCGTTCACCATTGCAGACGCCACCACCCTGACCGAAGCCGGTTATGTGGGTGAGGACGTCGAAAACATCATCCAGAAGCTGCTGCAGAAGTGTGACTACGACGTGGAGAAGGCCCAGATGGGCATTGTCTACATCGACGAAATCGACAAGATCTCGCGCAAGTCTGATAACCCGTCGATTACCCGTGATGTTTCGGGTGAAGGCGTGCAGCAGGCGCTGCTCAAGCTCATCGAGGGTACCGTTGCCTCGGTGCCGCCGCAGGGCGGCCGCAAGCATCCGCAGCAGGAATTTTTGCAGGTTGATACCCGCAATATCCTGTTCATTTGCGGTGGCGCGTTCTCCGGCCTGGAAAAGGTCATCCAGAACCGCTCTACCAAGGGTGGTATGGGCTTTGGCGCTGAAGTGCGCAGCAAGGAAGAAGGCAAGAAGGTTGGCGAGTCGCTGCGTGAAGTCGAACCGGATGACCTGGTCAAGTTTGGCCTGATTCCGGAATTTGTCGGCCGTCTGCCCGTATTGGCGACGCTTGACGAACTGGACGAAGCTGCACTGATCCAGATTCTGACCGAGCCGAAGAACGCCTTGACCAAGCAGTATGCCAAGCTGTTCGAAATGGAAAGCGTCGACCTTGAGTTCCGCTCTGATGCGCTCAAGGCCGTGGCGCGCAAGGCCCTTGAGCGCAAAACGGGTGCTCGTGGCCTGCGCTCCATTCTCGAGGGCGTTCTGCTCGACACCATGTACGAGATCCCTTCCTCGAAGGATGTCAGCAAGGTGGTCATTGATGAGAGCGTCATCGAAGGCACTTCGCAGCCGCTGATGATCTACGAAAACAGCGAGCCGCAAGCCAAGGCTGCACCAGACGCCTGATACGGGCATGGTCGGTTGAAGTACCTGCATCAAGGGGCCCACGGGCCCCTTTTTGCTTTTCCTGCGCTAGCGCTTGTAATTTCGCAGGCATGCCCCCACATTAGGTCCAAGCATAATTTCCAACGTTTTCCGGCCATAGGGCCGCTGTAGAGGCGAAATCATGAAGACCACCCTCGACTTGCCTCTTTTGCCATTGCGCGATGTCGTTGTTTACCCGCACATGGTCATCCCGCTGTTCGTGGGGCGTGAAAAGTCCATCGAAGCCCTTGAGGCGGCGATGACGGGCGAAAAGCAGATTCTGCTGCTGGCCCAGAAAAACCCGGCCGATGACGATCCGGGCGAGGACGCGCTGTACCGCGTCGGCACCGTAGCCACTGTGCTTCAACTGCTCAAGCTGCCGGATGGCACCGTCAAGGTGCTGGTCGAGGGTGAGCAGCGCGGTGCGGTCGAGCGCTTCAGCGAAGTCGATGGCCATGTGCGAGCCGAAGTGTCGTTGATCGATGAAACCGACGCTGCGGAGCGTGAGTCGGAAGTGTTCGTGCGCACGCTGCTTTCGCAATTCGAGCAGTACGTGCAGCTGGGCAAGAAAGTCCCCGCCGAAGTCCTGTCATCGCTTAACAGCATCGATGAGCCTGGCCGCCTGGTTGATACCATGGCTGCGCATATGGCGCTGAAAATCGAGCAGAAGCAGGAGATCCTGGAGATCGTCGACCTGTCGGCGCGTGTCGAACACGTGCTGGCGCTGCTGGACGCCGAAATCGACCTGTTGCAGGTCGAGAAGCGTATCCGTGGTCGGGTCAAGAAGCAGATGGAGCGCAGCCAGCGCGAGTACTACCTGAATGAGCAGATGAAAGCCATTCAGAAAGAGCTCGGTGACGGCGACGAGGGCCACAACGAGGTCGAAGAGCTTAAAAAGCGCATCGAAGCTGCGGGCCTGCCGAAAGATGCCATGACCAAGGCTCAAGCCGAGCTGAACAAGCTCAAGCAGATGTCACCGATGTCGGCCGAGGCAACGGTGGTGCGCTCGTACCTCGACTGGCTGGTGCAGGTGCCGTGGAAGGCCCAGAGCAAGGTACGTCTGGACTTGACCAAGGCCGAGGAAATCCTCGATGCCGACCACTATGGCCTTGAAGAGGTCAAAGAACGCATTCTTGAGTACCTTGCCGTACAGAAACGCGTCAAGAAAATCCGTGGCCCTGTACTGTGCCTGGTTGGCCCACCCGGCGTCGGCAAGACCTCGCTGGCTGAATCCATCGCTGCAGCAACCAACCGCAAGTTCGTGCGCATGGCCCTTGGCGGTGTGCGTGACGAGGCAGAAATCCGCGGTCACCGCCGCACCTACATCGGCTCCATGCCGGGCCGTCTGATCCAGAAGATGACCAAGGTGGGCGTGCGCAACCCGCTGTTCCTGCTCGATGAAATCGACAAGATGGGCAGCGACATGCGTGGCGACCCGGCTTCGGCGCTGCTCGAGGTGCTGGACCCCGAGCAGAACCACAATTTCAACGACCATTACCTGGAGGTCGACTACGACCTTTCGGACGTGATGTTCCTGTGCACCTCCAACTCGATGAACATTCCGCCAGCGCTGCTGGACCGTATGGAGATCATCCGCCTGCCCGGTTACACCGAGGACGAAAAGATCAACATCGCGGTCAAGTACCTGGTACCCAAGCAGGTCAAGGCCAACGGGTTGAAGAAGGAAGAGCTGGAGGTCGACGTATCGGCGATCCGTGACATCATCCGTTACTACACCCGCGAGGCTGGCGTGCGTGGCCTGGAGCGGCAGATTGCCAAAGTCTGCCGCAAGGTGGTCAAGGAGCACACTGGCCAGAAGCAGGTGAAGGTCAAGGTGGCTGGCGAACAGCTTGAGCACCTGCTGGGGGTACGCAAGTTCCGCTACGGGCTAGCGGAGCAGAAGGACCAGATCGGCCAGGTCACAGGCCTTGCCTGGACGCAGGTTGGCGGTGAACTGCTGACCATCGAAGCCGTGGTCATCCCTGGCAAGGGCCAGTTGATCAAGACCGGTTCGCTGGGTGACGTCATGGTCGAGTCGATCACGGCCGCGCAGACGGTTGTGCGTAGCCGGGCGCGTAGCCTGGGGATCGCTGCTGATTTCCATGAAAAGCATGACGTTCACATCCATATGCCCGAGGGTGCTACACCCAAGGATGGCCCGAGTGCTGGCATTGGCATGTGCACGGCGCTGGTATCGGCACTGACCCAGATACCCGTACGCGCCGACGTCGCCATGACCGGCGAAATTACCCTGCGCGGGCAGGTACTGGCGATCGGCGGCCTGAAGGAAAAACTGCTGGCGGCTCACCGTGGCGGCATCAAGACGGTGATCATCCCGGAGGAGAATGTGCGCGATTTGAAGGAGATTCCTGAAAACATCAAACAGGATCTTCAGATCAAACCGGTCAAATGGATTGACGAAGTCCTGCAAATTGCGCTGCAATACGCCCCGGAGCCCTTGCCAGATGTGGCTTCCGAGATTGTCGCCAAGGACGAAAAGCGCGACAGCGATGCTAAGGAAAGAATCAGCACGCACTAGCAGTTTTAGGCTGGGGGGCTTTCCTTGACAGTATTTTCGGGGCCTTGCTATAAAGCGGCACGCTATTGTCATCAGGCCACCCAGCGTACGTTTCAAACGTTTTTGATTACATACTTAGAAACATACTCATTAGAGAGATAAGGGGACTTAGAGTGAACAAGTCGGAACTGATTGACGCTATCGCCGCATCCGCTGACATCCCGAAAGCTGTTGCTGGTCGCGCCTTGGACGCAGTCATCGAGTCTGTGACCGGTGCCCTGAAAGCAGGCGACGATGTGGTACTGGTGGGCTTCGGTACTTTCACTGTTAAAGACCGCGCTGAGCGCACTGGCCGCAACCCGCAAACCGGCAAGGCGATCAAGATTGCCGCTGCCAAGGTGCCGGGCTTCAAGGCTGGCAAGGGCCTGAAAGACGCCGTCAACTAACAAGTCGTCTCTTTCAGCCGAATCGGGCACTGCCAGGTTCGAGCACGCCGAAGGCGAGGCGCAAACGTTCTCGCCTGACACGTTTGCTAAGAAAAGGCGCATCCTCGGATGCGCCTTTCTTTTATCAGGACTCTACCCACGCTCCGCGGTTGTCGACGCAGTGGTACAGCCGTCTCTGGGGGACGCATGCTGCAAAATATCAGGGACAATTCACAAGGTTGGATTGCCAAGACCATCATCGGCCTCATCGTCGTTCTGATGGCATTGACCGGTTTCGAAGCTATCTTCCAAGCCGCCACCCATAGCCAGGACGCCGCCAAGGTCAACGGCGAAACCATCAGCCAGAACGAACTGAGCCAGGCAGCCGACATGCAGCGCCGCCAGCTGGTGCAACAGCTGGGCAAGGACTTCGACCCTGCGCTGCTGGATGACAAGCTGCTGCGCGAAGAGGCACTCAAGGGCCTGATCGCCCGCAAGCTGCTGCTCGAGGGCGCCAAGGATGCCAAGTTCGCCTTCTCCGATGCTGCCCTCGACCAGGTAATCTTGCAGACGCCGGAATTTCAGGTCGATGGCAAGTTCAGTGCCGACCGCTTCGATCAGGTCATCCGCCAGATGGGCTATGGCCGCATGCAGTTCCGCGACATGCTCGGCGAAGAAATGCTCATCGGGCAACTGCGTACCGGCCTGGCCGGCAGCAGCTTCGTGACCGACCAGCAGGTAGATGCATTCGCCCGCCTGGAAAAGCAGACCCGCGATTTTGCCTCCCTCACCTTCAAGGTCGACCCGGCCTCGGTGAAGGTCAGCGATGAAGAGGTCAAGCAGCACTATGACCAGCACGCCAAGGAATTCATGTCACCCGACCAGGTGGTGATTGATTATGTCGAGCTGAAGAAGTCGGCATTCTTCGACCAGGCCAAGGTTACTGACGAGCAACTCAAGGCGCAGTACGAGAAGGAAATCGCCAACCTTGCCGAACAGCGTCGCGCCGCCCACATTCTGATCGAGGTCAACGACAAGGTCACCGACGCCCAGGCCAAGGCCCGCGCTGATGAGATCGAGAAGCGCCTGGCCAAAGGTGAGGATTTCGCCGCGCTGGCCAAGGAGTATTCCCAGGACCCAGGCTCGGCCAGCAACGGCGGCGACCTCGGCTTCGCGGGCCCTGGAGTCTACGACCCGGCATTCGAGCAGGCGCTGTACAAGCTGCACGACGGCCAGGTCTCTGCTCCGGTGCGTACCGAGTACGGCTACCACCTGATCAAGCTGCTGGGTGTGGAGGCGCCTGAGGTGCCGAGCTTCGCCAGCCTGAAAGACAAGCTTACCCGTGACCTGAAGACGCCGATGGTGGAGCAGCGTTACGTGGATGCCAGCAAGCAGTTGCAGGATGCGGCCTACGAGGCTTCCGACCTTGGGCAACCTGCCCAGGACTTGAACCTTAAGGTACATACCTCCGCGCCGTTCGGTCGTGAAGGCGGCGAGGGCATCACTGCCAACCGTTCCGTGGTGCAGGCTGCATTCTCCGAAGAAGTGCTGGAGGAGGGTGCCAACAGCACCGCCATCGAGCTGGACCCGGAAACCACTGTCGTGCTGCGCGTCAAGGAGCACCGCAAGCCTGAGCAATTGCCGCTGGAGGCAGTCGCCAAGAGTATCCGCGACCACCTGGCCAAGGAGAAGGCAACTGCCGAACTCAAAGCCAAGGCGGACAAGCTGATCGCCGGCCTGCGTGACGGTTCCATCGCTGCTGGCAGCGTGCACGAAGGCCAGGGCTGGAAGGCCTATGAGGCGGTGACCCGTGGCGAGGACGGGATTGACCCGGCTGAACTGCAGGCGCTCTTCCGCCTGGGCAAGCCTCAGGCCAAGGACAAGCCAGTCTATGGCAGCGTGGTACTGCGTGACGGAAGCCTGGTGGTGCTGCAACTCAAGGGCGTGAACGAAGGCACTGCAGCGACTGACGAAGAGAAGCAGCAGATCCGCCGCTATCTTGCCTCCCGCGCCGGCCAGCAGGATTTCGCTGCGTACCGCAAGCAGCTGGAAGCCAACGCTGACATCACCCGCTACTGAGGTGATCACCTGGGGCTGCACAGCAGCCCCAGTATTCAATCCCCACCCCCCAGCCTTGCGCTAGCGCTTGGCCCCCTCATAATTGTCCAGCGTGTCCCGCGCAATCTCCCGCCCCAGCGCAATCAGCTCTGGCGCTTTGTAGAACTCGAAGAACCGACAAACACGTTTGGGCACGTTGATCAGGACGTCTGGCGGATAACCGGCGATCTTGTACTGTGCCAACGAAGTTTGCATCACCTCGAAGCTCTGGTTGATGAGGTCCAGCAGGGAAGCAGGGCCCACGTTATCGATGATGAACGAACCTGTTGCCGACTTCGGTGCCCCCTCGCGCTCGGGAGCGGCGGTGGGTTGCTGGGCCTGCGGGTTAGCTGCATCGGCCAGCCAGGGGTTTGGCGGCACCAGGCCTTCGGTACCCATGCCCTGAGCAATGCGCACTAGCTGCTCGGCTGGTTTACGGCGGAACGGCAGGTGTGAACCTAATGAATTCAACAGCGCGTCGAAACGCATCTTGAAAGCAGCCGGCCGCTCGATCACCGGCAGTTGGTAGTGCTTCTGGTTGGTGGCGTTGAGGTTGACCGCAATAATCAGGTCGCAGTGGCTGGATACCACAGGCACGATCGGCAACGGGTTGAGGATGCCCCCGTCGACCAGCATGCGGTTGCCCTGCATCACTGGGGTGAACAGGCTGGGGATGGCGGCCGAGGCGCGCATGGCCTGATGCAGGCACCCCTCCTGGAACCAGATTTCCTGCTGGTTGGTGAGGTCTGCGGCAACTGCCGTGTAGGGGATTCGCAACTGCTCGATGTTGATTTCGCCAACGATCTTGCGAATTTGGCCAAATACCTTGTCGCCTCGGATCGCGCCAAGGCGGAAGCTGACATCCACCAGGCGCAGCACATCCAGGTAGTCCAGGCTTTCGATCCAGTGGCGATACTCGCCCAGCTTGCCTGCGGCATAGATGCCGCCCACCACCGCCCCCATGGAGCAGCCAGCAACACAGGCGATTTCATAGCCGCGGCGTTCGATTTCCTCGATCACGCCGATGTGCGCATACCCCCGGGCGCCGCCCGATCCCAGTACCAGTGCCACGCGTTTGCTCATGTACAGTCCCCAGCCCGTGTAACCATGGGCCTACAATGCACTGAACCCACCCCGGGCTTCAATGCGCAATGCGCGGGGCTACCCGCGGGGTGCAGCAAGCCGGGGCCAGGCTGGGCACTTTTCAGGTGCCCGAGCGTCCAAACGCCACTGTTTTCCTATCTTCGAGGTCTTAACGATGAAAGCCTGGATCTGCCTTCCCCTGATTGCCCTGGCCCTTGCCGGCTGCGCAGGCAAAACCGCGTACCGCGACAGTTGTGCCACCCAACTGGACGCGGCCTGGAAAGAGCTTGACCTGGCCAAGGCCGAAGGCTTCGCGGGCGCAGTGAGTTATTCCAAGGCGCTGTCACTGCTCACCGGTGCCAAGACCCAGCAACAGTTCGAAGGGTATGAGAGCTGCACCCGCAAAGCCGAAAAGGCCCGTTTCTACATTCGTGAGTCGCGTGCCGGTCGCTGACCAAGGAGCGCCACATGTCTGACATGCTCGATCATCTGGTCGCACAGGTACTCACCGTACAGGTACGGCTGTTGGCCTGCCGCGAGCGACTTGCTGCTGATACCGACAGCGAGGCCTTGCACGACCTGCGAACGACCTTGCGCCGCTTGCGCAGCCTGCTGCGGCCGCTGCGTGGGCTGCCCGGTGTCGAGCAGCTCGAAGAGGCTGCAAAGTCGCTGGGCACGCTGACCACACCGCTGCGCGACAATGAGGTGCTGGCTGCAGAGCTGGTGGCGCGAGGGCATGCGCGGCCCGGGCAAAAACGCCTGGAAGGCCGCGCCAGCAGCTATGCCAGCGTCGCCGCCAGCCCGCAGCTGACACGCGTGCTGGCCATTGTTGATGCGTTCCCGTTGTTCCTGCGGGCAGCCGGGCGCGAAGGCCTCCCCAGGTCCCTGGACAAACGCATTGACAAGGGCCTGATCAAGCAGTGGCGAAAACTCGAAGCTGCCCTGAAGGACCCTGCGCACGACCGCCACCGCCTGCGTCTGCTGATCAAGCGCGCACGTTACGGTGATGAGGCGTACCCGCAGCTCGACCACGCCGGCAAGCGCCTGCAGCAGGTGCTCAAGCGCGCCCAAGGCGACCTTGGCGACTGGCATGACCGCCTGCAGTGGCTGCTGCAGGTGCGTGAACATCCAGACTTGCTGGTTTGCCAAGGTGAGTGGGAGCAGGAGCTGCACCAGGCTGAACGCAGGTCTGACAAAACGCTGGAGGCCCTGCGCAAGGCGTTGGTGCGTCGCAAGCCTGGACATTGACCGATATGAAGGCTGTGGTGTGAGCAGTTGGTGGCTAGGATGGGCAGACACGTCGATTGCGACCTGCTCAGGAATTGCCCGATGAACTTCTCTCAGATGCTCGAGGCCGCCAGGGCCAACCCCGACAACATCACCGTGCCGGTCAGCTGGGCTCATGGGCGGGCGGCTGATGGCAGCGATGGTGTTCGAGGCCATGCGCCCGCGGGTGGGTGGTGATCGCCCCGTGCGCTCGCTGGCTATCAGCTTTGTTGCGCCGGCGGCGCCCGAGGTACCGCTTCGGCTCGAAACCGAGGTATTGCGCGAGGGGAAGGGGGTCAGCACCTTGTTGGGCCGTGCCGTGCAGGACGGCCAGGTGGTCACCTTGGTCCAGGGTAACTTCGGTGCCTCACGCACTTCGGTGGTGCAGGTGCCTGCCTTGCCGCCCGAACCCATGAAAGCCCTGGCTGACTCAGCAGAGGAATTGCCCTTCATGCCAGGGATTACACCCGAGTTCATGCGCCACTTGGCCTTGCGCTGGGGCGTGGGCGACTTGCCGTTCACAGGCAGCAGCGCACGCAAGATGGGTGGCTGGGTGCGCCTGCGCGACATCGCGGCGCAGCCGCTCAGTGAAGCTCACCTGCTGGCATTGGTGGATGCGTGGCCGCCCAGCCTGCTTCCGTTCTTGAAGCATCCTGCTGCGGGCAGCACGTTGACCTGGACCATTGAGTTCGTCCAGCCGATAGCGCAGGCGTCTGCGGTTGACTGGTACCGCTACTGCGTGGAAACCGAACATGCGCGTGACGGTTATGGCCATGCGGCGGCCGCGTTGTGGGCCGCCGACGGGGCTTTACTGGCATTGAGCCGGCAGACTGTCACCGTATTCGCCTGATCTAGCCCGGATGCCGATGGCTGTGTCGCTGCAGGCTGGCGCCTGCAACCAGGGCAATGGCGCCGACGGCGGTTTGCGTCAGGTCGATGCCAAACAGGCCTGACAGCACCAGTAACCCACCCAGTATGCACAGAGGCACGGCAATGAAGTGTGGCGCAGGGTTGCCCGAGTGGCGGTGATTGTGGCCGTGGCGTCGCCATTGCCAGGCGGGCAGGTGGGGCAGGTATTTGTTCATGGGCAGTTCCTCTCGGTCATGCCCAAAGCTTAGTGCGGCCCCATGCAGTGGGCCAATCGAGGCTGGCTATGGCGACTATAGCTTCAGCTGGCCTATGGCCTTGTTCAGCGCCCCGGCCAGGGTGGCCAGCTCGGTGCTCGTGTTGGCCGAGCCCACGGTCTGCTGCACCGTCTGCTCGGTAACATCGCGGATACTCACCACGGCGCGGTTCATCTCTTCGGCAACCTGGCTTTGCTGCTCGGCCGCCACGGCAATCTGGGTATTGCTTTCACGCATCTGCGCCACAGCCCCGGTGATTTCCGCCAGTGCGGCCCCGGCTTCCTGGGCCTGCCTGACGCAGTCGTCGGCCTTGTAAGAACTCTCTTGCATGAAGTCCACGGCGTCGCGGGTGCCTGACTGCAAGGCGGACACCATGGTGGTAATCTCGTCGGTGGAGGTCTGCACGCGCTTTGCCAGGTTGCGCACTTCATCTGCCACCACTGCAAACCCACGGCCCAGGTCACCTGCACGCGCCGCCTCGATGGCGGCATTGAGTGCCAGCAGGTTGGTCTGCTCTGCGATGCTGTGAATCACGCTGACCACGCCATTGATCTTCTGGCTGTCTTCCGCCAGCTGGCGAATCATCTCGGCGGTCTGCTGCACGCCGCTGGACAAGCCCGAAATGGACGTCTGGACGCGGCTCACCACTTCCTTGCCACTGCCTGCCAGGGTGTCGGCCGTCTGTGACAGGTCACGGGTCGCCGCTGCGTGCTGGGCGATATGGTGCACCGTGGCCGACATTTCATTGATGGCCGTGGCCGCCTGGTCAGTCTCACTCTGCTGGCCCAGCATGCCGTGACGCACGTCGCTCATGCTGGCAGCCAGGCGTACAGCGCCGGAGTCCAGTTGCGCTGCCGTGTGGGCGACGGTACTGACCACCCGGTGATAGGTTGCCTGCATGGCGTTGAACGCACCGGCCATCTGGCCAACTTCGTCACCGCAGGCCAGCGGTACCCGGGCGGCCAGGTCGCCGGTCTTTTCCACGTGCAGCATCACGTCCTTCAGGGTGTTCAGCTGGCTGAGCAAGAAGCGGATCAGCAACTGCGAGGCACCCAGCATGGCCAGCATCAGGATCAATACGCACACCGCGTAGTTGGTGAACCGCTCCACGAACACCTGACGCAGGCTGGGCGCCTGTGCGATCACGGCGACCTGGCGGTCGCCCAGGCTCAATACCTGCGCACCCTCGACGGGGTCTTCACCCAGCAGGTGATCACCAGGCAGGTTCACCCAGCCTTGAGCGTTACGCAGATCGTCGAGGGGCTCGCCGGCAAAGGTTGGCGTTTGCCCGGTCGACCAGCTGACGATGGCGGCAGCGCGGGGCAGTGCCTGGCCTGCCGGCCAGGCCGCAAGCACTTCAGCCTGCGCCACGGCCTGGCGCTGCGCTGCCTCGGCGCGCGCACGCTGCTCCAGGTGCACGGCATACAGCACCAGCAGCAGGGTTGTGACGAAGGCCACCGCGTTGACAGCCCAGAACTTGTATTTCAGTGAAACATTGCTAAGCCAGGCACCCATGGGTAGGTCTTCTCTGAGTTGAGCGGAAACAATATTGGCAAGGTGCCATCATTGTGCCGCTGGCTGCCAGCGACGGTGTTGATATGTATCAAGAAACAACGGGCACTGAGGGCAGGCTGAAGAAGGTACGTGCAGTGTCCGTGGTGTGCGCAGCGGTTGTTTCGATACGTTCGGATCGGTGCAGCGCAACCTCCCTCAGCACCTCGCCCAGGTAGGCCGGTTCGTTGCGACCGCTTTTTGGCTTGGGCCGCAGGCTGCGGGGTAACAGGTAGGGCGCATCGGTTTCGAGCATCAGCCGGCCTGCAGGCACATTGCCCACCAGCGCATGCAGGTGAGTGCCGCGCCGTTCGTCGCAAATCCAACCCGTAATGCCTATATGCAGATCCAGGTCCAGGTACGCATACAGCGCCTCACGTTCACCGGTGAAGCAGTGCACCACCGCGCCTACCAGGTGGTCGCGGTACTCCCTAAGAATCGCGACCAGGCGCTCGCTGGCATCGCGTTCGTGCAGAAAAACCGGCATCTGCGTTTCCACCGCCAGCGCCAGTTGCGCATGCAGGGCGGCTTCCTGCTGTGGGCGAGGGGAAAAATCGCGGTTGAAGTCCAGCCCGCATTCACCCACTGCTCGCACCCGAGGTTCTTTAAGCAACTGGCGTAAACGCTGCTCGCTCAAGCTGTCCCAGCCTTGAGCATCATGGGGGTGTACGCCTGCCGTGGCGAACAGGTGGGCGCCCGTTTCGTCAAGCTGATGGCATAGCTCCAGCGCTTGTTCGCTGACAGCCAGGCTGGTGCCGGTCAGCACCAGTTGCGCCACATTCGCCTGCAGGGCGCGCTGGAAAACCTCGGCCTCTCGGCCCTGGAAACTGCTGTTGGTCAGGTTGACGCCGATATCGATCAGTTGCATGGTGCTACCTCGTGCCGCGGGGCGGCCAGCATAGCAAAAGCTTGCGTTTTACTGAAAATCCAAGAACTTCATGTGCTTGTAGAGGTCTTTTGCCGTCAAACCTCATGTGGCGATGGCCTGGCTAACCGGCCCCCACACCCCACGGATACGCTGCCCATGCCGCGATACTGGCTTGTTTTCCTGCTAACGCTTTGCCTGCCCGTGGCTGCGTATGCACAGGCGCGGGCGCCGGGCCCGCAGCACATTCCTGCGGCCAAGGCCCGCGACCTGCAGCAGATACGCAGCAGCAAGGTGTTGCGCGTGCTGGTCAACCAGAGCCGCAACAGTTCGGGCGAAGTGAAGGGCGAACCGGTGGGCATCGAATATTATCGGCTACGGGCCCTGGAGCATTTTCTCAACGCGCGTGTCGAGGACGGCCAGCGGTTGCAGCTCAAGCTGATCCCACGGGCCAAGGAGCAGTTACTGGGCGCCCTGGCACGGGGCGAGGGTGACCTGGCAGCACCGGGCGAACTGTTCGACCCTGGGGTAGTGCGTGGCGTCACGGCCACTGCGCCCATACGCGACCACGTAGCGCTAACGCTGGTCGGGCGCAAGGGTGAGCGCGGCTTCACCCAGGTGGAGCAGTTGTCTGGGCGTACCATCGCCCTGACCAGTGCCAGTGCCGCCGGCCCGCTCATCCAGCAGGTCAACCAGCGGCTGGCCTTGCGCAAGCGCCCGCCCATCAAGGTGGAATGGGTTGATTCAACGCTGGCGGTGGAGGATGTACTGGAAATGGTGCAGGCCGGCATCTATCACCTCACGGTGGTCGAGCAGCCGATTGCCCAGCGTTGGTCCAGGGTAATGCCACGGCTGCGCCTCAACCCGGGCGTGCACCTTGGGCCGCCGCAGGCCATGCGCTGGTATGTGGGGCGCGATACGCCCGAGCTGCAGGCAGCGGTCGACCGGTTTCTTCAGGGTTACCGTGCACCGGGCAACCAGGACGCTGCTTTCGAACGTATCTACCGCCGCCAGTACCGTGTGCATGACCCCCTGGCAAGCAAGGCCCGCCAACGCCTGGCCTCCGTGCGCTCGGTGTTGCAGAAGCATGGTGACGCGCAGCAGATCGACTGGCTGAACCTGGCGGCGCTGGCCTTCAAGGAGTCGACCCTGAACCCGACGGCGCGCGGCGCGGGTGGGGCGCATGGGCTGATGCAGATCACCCCCTCGGCGGCTCAACGGGTAGGGGTGAGCAATACGTCAACGGTGGATGGCAATGTGCAAGCGAGTGCCCGCTACCTGGCGCTGATCCGCCGCAAGTTCTTCTCCAGCCCGCGCATCAACGAGCGTGAGCGCATGGCCTTCGTCCTGGCGGCCTACAACCTGGGCCCGGAGCGGGTGCAGGCCATGCGCGCAGAAGCCCGCAAGCGCGGCCTCAACGGTAACCAGTGGTTTTTCCAGACCGAACGGATTGCCATGGAGCAGGTGGGCATGGGGCCGGTCAATTTCGTCAACAGCGTGAACAAGTACTACGTGGCGTTCAACCGCCAGCGTGGGGTGCTCGAGCGCGTGGTGAAACGCTGAGCGGCCGGGCTGGCGGGGGCTGTAGCCGAGCCGCTTGCAAGTTGTGGCACATCGCTCTAGCATACCGCTTGCGCCGATTTAAACAGCTACTTGCGGGGCGCAAAAACGCCCCAGGGTGTTTTCAAATACCGCTAAAGCGCTGGTTCGGTGATGCCTCCCACCGCTGCCCAGCGGGATTTGCGAGGCAGAGAAAGCGCCATGAGTTGCCCACGTACCAGTGTCTGTTTAAGCCCATTGCCTGCCAGCCAGGCGTCCCGTACACCGCGCATTCTGCTCGGTGGTCAGCATCAGCCCACCCTGTTGCGCCATCTCGAAGGCCTGTCTCGCCGCCGAGGCCAGGCGCGCGCCTTTCTGATCCAGTTTGCCGAAACGGGGCAGCACCTTGCCCAGTACGCCAATGATCGCTTTGACCTGGCGGTTATCCAGGCGCCCGCGCCGGAAGACGCAGCCGAAATCATCGGCAACCTGGTGCGCATTGCCCGCCAAGGCCTGATCACCGGCCGCTGAGGAGCGCCCAGTTGAGTACCAACATCATCACTGTTCAGGGCCACGAGGCCCTGAAGAAAGAGCTGGATCATCTCTGGCGGGTCTATCGCCCGGAAATCACCCAGAAAGTGACCTGGGCGGCATCGCTGGGTGATCGCAGTGAAAATGCGGATTACCAGTACAACAAGAAGCTTCTGCGCGAAATCGACCGGCGGGTGCGCTACCTGCGCAAACGCCTGGAGGACGTGAAAGTGGTGAGCTATGCGCCCGAGCAGGAAGGCCGGGTGTTCTTCGGCGCCTGGGTGGAAATCGAGAATGACGACGGCGCATCACTGCGCTTTCGCATCGTCGGTTACGACGAAATCCATGGGCGCAATGATTACATCTCGATCGATTCACCCATGGCGCGTGCCTTGCTGAAAAAACAGCAGGGCGATGAGGTGGTGGTGCACACGCCTACCGGCGAGGCAAGCTGGTACATCAATACCATTAGTTACACCCAGTAGGGGCACAGCCTTCCTCTGCAGCCTTAGCCATCGCGCAGCACGGCCAGTGGGCTTGCATTCAGCGCCCTGCGGGTGCCCAGCACGCCGGCGCCGCCCACCAGCAGTGCGCCAGCCACCGGCATCACCAACAGCCAGGGGTGCGGCCCCCAGGGCAGGTCGAACGCGTAGCGGTACAGCACCCAGGTGATCAGCTCGCAGCCCGCGGCTGCCAGCAACCCGCTGACTGCGCCCAGCAGGCCAAACTCGATACGGCGTGCTTTTACCAACAACGGTCGCGCCGCCCCCAGCGCCCGCAGCAGTGCACCTTGGCGGATACGCTCATCCAGCGTGGCTTGCAGGCCTGCGAACAGCACGGCCAGCCCCGCAGCCAGCACAAACAACAGGACGTACTCCACAGCCAGCGTCACTTGCGCGAGGATGCTGCGCAGTTGATCCAGCAGGGCGTCAACCTGCAACAGCGTCACCGCAGGGAATGCACGCGACAGCGCGACGACGTCCAGGTCATGCCCCGCCGCCAGGTAGAAGCTGGTCAGGTAGGTGGTAGGCAGGCCCTGCAAGGTGCCGGGCTGGAAGATCATGTAGAAGTTGGGCTGAAAGCTGTCCCAGTGCACGCTGCGCAAGTTGATCACCCGGGCCTGACGTTGCTGCCCGCCGATATCGAACGCCAGCAGGTCACCCAACTTCAACCCCAGGCTGACAGCGAGTTCCGCCTCTACCGACACGCCGGGCACTTCGTCGCCTGCCGGCAGGCCTTGCCACCAGTGGCCCGCAGTCAGGGCGTTACCCGTGGGCAGGTCCTGAGCCCAGGTCAGGCTCAGGTCACGTTGCACGGCGCGCTCGCCCGCCGAGTCCTTGCTGACGATCTGCTGCACCGGCTCGCCGTTCACTTGCACCAGCCGGCCCGGGGTGACCGGGTATAGCGGGGCTGCGGCTGCATTGATCTGTTTCAGGTGCGCCGCGAAGGGTTCGCGATCGTCTGGCAGAATGTTGAGTGCAAAGTAATTCGGGGCATCCTTGGGCAGTTGCGCCTGCCAGGTGTCCAGCAGTTCTGCGCGCAGCAGGGCGACAAGGCCCATCGCCAGGAGAATCAGGCCAAATGCCAGGGCTTGCCCCGCCGCCGCCATGGGGTGGCGCAGCAGTTGGCCGAGCCCCAGGCGCCAGGCCAGTGGCGCGTTCGCCAGCAAGCGCCTCAGGCTGCGCAGGCTCAGCAACAGCAGGCCGCCGAGTGCCAGCGCTGCCACCAGGCCGCCGGCGAGTAATGCGAAGGTCAGTAGCAGGTCCAGGCTCAGGCGCCACATGATCAGGCCAAGCGCGAGCAAGGCCGCGCCGTACACGAACCAGCTGCCTGGCGGCACGGGAAGCAGGTCGCGGCGCAGTACCCGCAGCGGCGGTACCCGGCCAAGGGCTGCGATGGGCGGGAGGGCAAAACCGGCCAGCGCCACCAACCCGGTGGCGACCCCCGCGAGGGCGGGGGCGGCGTCACCCGCTGGCACGGTGCTGGGCAGCAGGCCTTGCAGCAGCCGGAACAGGCCCAACTGGGCAAGCCAGCCAAGCCCGGCACCGGCGGCTGCCGCTGCGATGCCCAGCATGGCCAACTGCAGGCTGTAAAGGGTCAGGGCCTGGCGGCGCGAAAGCCCCAGGCAGCGCAGCAGCGCGCTGGCATCCAGCCGCCGGGAGGCATAGCGGCTGGCCGACATGGCGACGGCAACGCCCGCCAACAGCACCGCCACCAGGCTTGCCATGTTCAGGTAGCGCTCGGCTTTACCCAGCGCGCCGCCAATCTGCTGGTTGCCATCACGGGTATCGCGCAGGCGCTGGCTGGCTGCCAGGTGCGGCTCTACAGCCTGGCGATACTGCGCCAGCGCGTCGGTAGTGCCGCTCCACAGTTCGCGATAGGTAACCCGGCTGCCTGGCTGGACCACGCCTGTGGCGGGCAAGTCCGCCAGGTTCATCAGTACCCGCGGCGTTAGGCTATAGAAGTTGTTGGCGCGGTCTGGCTCATACGTCAGCACCCGGCTCAGGCGCAGGGTTTTCATGCCCACGTCGATACTGTCACCTACCTTCAGCCCCAGTGCCGCCAGCAGCCGGGGCTCCACCCACGCCTCGCCGGGGGCGGGGAGGCCGCCAGGGGTTTCTTCGGCATAGGGCTGGGCGGCGCTGCGCAGTTGCCCGCGCAGTGGGTAAGCGTTGTCGGCGGCCTTGACGCTGGACAGCTCGATGCCGCTGTCGCCGCCCACCACGCTGGTGAACTCCACCACCTGTGCGTGGCGCAAACCCTGGGCGGCCCCTGCGGTGAGCTGCGGTTCGGCAGCCGGCGCGCTCCCTTGCAGCACCAGGTCGGCCCCCAGGAACTCGCTGGCACGCAATTGCATGGCGCCGTTCAGGCGGGCGCCGAAATAGCCGATGGCAGTGCTTGCCGCCACCGCCACCAGCAACGAGAAGAACAACACGCGCACTTCGCTGGCGCGCAAGTCCCGTAGCAACTGGCGCGCAGCCAGCCCCAGCAGCCGTGCCAGTGGCATCCGTGTCATCCTGCCTCCAATGGCGCAACCAGGTGGCCGGCATCCAGGCGGATCTGCCGGCGGCAGCGGCGCGCCAGGCGTTCGTCATGGGTGACCAGCACCAGGGTGGTGCCCCGTTCCTGGTTCAGTTCGAACAACAGGTCACTGATGCGCTCGCCGGTGTGGCTGTCGAGGTTGCCGGTGGGCTCGTCGGCGAACAGCACGGCGGGTTGTGCGGCGAATGCGCGTGCGATAGCCACCCGCTGCTGCTCGCCACCGGACAACTGCCTGGGTGTGTGGCTCAACCGCTGGCCCAGGCCAACGCGTTCCAGCAGGGTGCGGGCATGTTCCCTGGCATCGCGGCGGCCATCCAGCTCCAGGGGCAGCGTGACGTTTTCCAGGGCGTTGAGGCTGTCGAGCAGTTGAAACGACTGGAATACGAAACCCACGTGTTCGGCACGCACCCTGGCGCGCTGGTCTTCATCCAGCGGCCCAAGGTCGTGGCCTGCCAGCAGCACGCGACCGGCGCTGGGTTGGTCAAGGCCTGCCAACAGGCCGAGGAGGGTGGATTTGCCCGAGCCGGAGGCGCCGACGATTGCCAGCGAATCGCCGGCGGCAAGATCCAGTGACAACGCGTGCAGAATCACCAGTTCGCCTTCCGCGCTGGGGACCACTTTGCTAAGGTTCTGCGCAACGAGAATGCTGGGGCCCATGGAGAATCCAATGCGAAGAAGGTGGTTGAGTGCCGTGCTGGTCCTGTGTTGCCTGGCCCAGAGCGCCACGGCGGGGACACTGCTGATCGTTGGCGATAGTATCAGCGCCGGTTTCGGGCTGGATACCCGCCAGGGTTGGGTCTCCCTGTTGCAGACCCGCCTGCAGCAGGAAGGTTTCGACGACAAGGTGGTCAATGCCTCGATCAGCGGTGACACCAGCGCGGGGGGGCAGGCGCGGCTGCCGGCGCTGCTTGCGGCGCACAAGCCTGGGGTGGTGGTGCTGGAACTGGGGGGCAATGACGGCCTTCGTGGGCAGCCGCCTGGGCAATTGCAACAAAATCTTGCTTCGATGATCGAGCAGTCGCACAAGGCCGGGGCCAAGGTGCTGTTGCTGGGCATGCGCCTGCCACCGAACTATGGTGTGCGTTACACCGAGGCATTTGCACAGGTCTACCAGCAATTGGCAGCGGACAAACACGTCGCGTTGGTGCCGTTCTTCCTCGACGGGGTAGGGGGTGTGCCGGAATTGATGCAGGCCGATGGTATCCACCCTGCGCAAGGTGCTCAGCAGCGCCTGCTGGAAAATGCCTGGCCGGCGCTAAAACCCTTGCTGTGACGCTTTAAACGGGGCCGGCTTTCGGCTAATGTTGCGCCCCCCGTTTCGAGTGCCCCCGATGCCGCGCCCTGCCTGGTCCCTGTATGCCTATCAACTGATCGAGCCCGACGAGCAGCTTGACCTGTTCGCCTGCCAGGAGGTGCGTGTCCACCTGGTCGCCCGCCAGCTCGAGTTGGGCGTGCCGGTCGACAGGACATTGTGCGGAGGGTTGCTGCCGGCTCACCCCCGCTGGTCCGGCGTGCCGCAGTCGATCTACCGCGATGGCCGCCTGTGTGACCTGTGCCGTGCCATACTCGATGCACAACGGCGTGGCATGCGGCCCATCTGGCCCGAGCTGCAGGCCAGCTGAAGCCGGCCCCTTTCATCATCTGCAAAAGCTTGCAACGCGCCAATGCCTCCCGCTTGCCGGGGGGCGGGTGTACAATCGAACCTCTTGACTCACCTTTCGAAGGATTTACCGGATGTTGCCGCGCTTTCCTGCCGTCACCCGTAGCCTGTCCCTGGCCGCCCTGCTGGTAGCGGGCCCCGCCGCCGCGCTGGAGTTGCCGCTGCCACCGCCCGGTGATGACCTGGTCGGTCAGGTGCACGTCATCAAGGCAAAGTATGAGGACACCTTCGCCGACATCGGCACCGCCAACGACCTGGGCTACCTTGAAATGATCGCGGCCAACCCCGGTGTCGATCCCTGGCTGCCTGGCGCCGGTACGGAAATCATCCTGCCCACGCGCTACATCCTGCCGCCGGGCCCGCGTGAAGGCATCGTCATCAACCTGGCGGAGTACCGGTTGTACTACTACCCCAAGGGGCAGAATGTGGTGCACACCTTCCCGCTGGGTATCGGCCGCGAGGGGTGGGGGTCGCCGGTCGCCAACACCAAGATCACTGCCAAAACGCCGAACCCTACCTGGACGCCGCCTGCCTCCATTCGTGCCGAGCATGCTGCGGACGGTGACATCCTGCCGGCCGTAGTCCCTGCGGGGCCCGACAACCCGTTGGGGCCCTTCAAGTTCACGCTGGGTGTGCCTGGTTACCTGATCCACGGCTCCAACAAAAAGTTCGGTATCGGTATGCGCACCAGTCACGGTTGCTTCCGCATGCTCAACAACAATGTGCTGGAGCTCTCGGGTATGGTGCCGGTGGGCACGCCAGTACGCATCATCAACGAGCCCTACAAGTTCGGGGTCAGTCAGGGCAAGGTGTACCTGGAGGCCCACACGCCGCTGGATGACCAAGGCAACCCGTCGGTCGTGGACAAGCATACGGCTGTTATCAACGCCCTGCTCAAGCGCGAAGACCTGGCCAACAACGTGCGCATGAACTGGGACATGGTGCGTGACGTGGTGGCCGCCGAGGATGGCATGCCGGTCGAAATTGCCGTGCCGGCCAATGGCCCTGGCGATGCGCCGATGGTGTCGACTATTCCGGCTGAGCTGCAGTAGCTTCGCCTACTGTGTGACAGGGCCTGCCATTGCGCAGGCCTTTTTGTATGAGCTCGACCGCTTTATTGCGGGCAATAAAAAAGCCGACCCACAGGTGGATCGGCTCGATAACAATCCGTGAGGATTATTACTTGCGGCTGGCTTTGTCCAGCATACGCAGTGCGCGCTCGTTGGCTTCGTCAGCGGTCTGCTGAGCCTTCTGAGCGGCTGCCAGTGCGTCGTCAGCCTTACGGTAGGCTTCATCGGCACGCGCTTGAGCACGAGCTGCTGCGTCTTCAGTCGCAGTCAGACGAGCTTCGGTTTCTTTGGAGACGCTGCTGCAACCGGTAGCCAGAACTGCGGCCAGAGCCAGAGCAGAGAATTTCAGAACGTTGTTCATCGTGTTCCCCTTCAAGGACTTTCTATTAAATAGCCATCTCTCAGAAAAGAGAAACTGGCCGGCGTACATAGTACCCATTACTTGTAGTAAGTAAACTGACAGAGCGCAAGAACTGCAAAAAAAAACAGCCCGCTGCTGCGCGCGAGAAAGAGGCGCAAGGTAGGCGTGAAACAAAAAGGTGCAGTAATCGCAAGCGGTTGTAGTACCTGTACTTTTTTGTGGAACCAATAGTGACTTGCACTGTCGTGGGACGTCTTAGTCCTACAACATACGACAGCAATTGCTTGCAGCCACCCACAGTTGCGACAGCAGAGTTTGCCCTTTCATGGGTGCGCACCTTGAGCAACCCCTAGTAGGGCGCCTACTATCTTGTGAGTGCTACAGATCCGAACGAACGCACTGCTGTGCGGGTCGGTCGAAAGCCAAGAGGCGGCGTACTGCATAGTGCGCCGGATGAACCACCCGCTGTAAGGCGAAAAGGTCTGCCAGGAAGACCTGCGAGGAGTAGTGATGAGTGAAGCGCTGACCATCCACCATGACCAGGCCGGTCATCAGTTCGAGACCAGTGTGGACGGTCATCGTGCCTACCTGACGTACATGGACCTGGGCAAGCAGACCCTCGACATCTACCGCACCTTTGTGCCCAACGCTCTGCGGGGCCGGGGTATCGCTGCAGCCTTGACCGAGCAGGCCCTGGCGTACGCCGAGCAGATGGGGTATACGGTCATCCCGTCTTGCTCGTATGTAGAGCGGTACATGGAACGCCAGCAGCGTCATTCCAGCAAAGCCTGACATTCACACCGACCTGTCAGGCTGAGCGAGGTGCTGATCAGCCGCGCTTGCGCTGCGGCAGCACGTCCTTGAGCTTGGCGCGCATGCTGCGCAGTGTTTTCTCGGTTGCCGACCAGTCGATGCAGGCGTCGGTGACCGACACCCCGTATTGCAACTGGGCCAGATCCTTCGGAATGGACTGGCAGCCCCAGTTCAAGTGGCTTTCAACCATCAGCCCGATGATGGACTGGTTGCCCTCGAGAATCTGGTTGGCCACGTTCTCCATCACCAGCGGTTGCAGTGCCGGGTCTTTGTTGGAGTTGGCGTGGCTGCAATCGACCATGATGTTGGGCTTGATCTTGGCCTTGGCCAGGTCCTGTTCGCAAAGCGCGACGCTGACCGAGTCATAGTTGGGCTTGCCGTTACCGCCCCGTAGCACCACATGACCGTACGGGTTCCCCTTGGTGGTGACGATGGACACGCCGCCTTCCTGGTTGATGCCAAGAAAGCGGTGAGGCTTGGACACCGATTGCAAGGCATTGATGGCCACGGTAAGGCCGCCATCGGTACCGTTCTTGAAGCCAACGGCCGAGGACAGGCCCGACGCCATTTCACGGTGGGTTTGAGATTCCGTGGTACGGGCGCCGATGGCGGACCAGCTGATCAGGTCTTGCAGGTACTGCGGCGAAATCGGGTCCAGTGCCTCGGTAGCGGTAGGCAGCCCCATCTCCGCCAGGTCCAGCAGCAGTTTGCGACCAATGTGCAGGCCATCCTGAATCTTGAATGAGTCATCCAGGTAGGGGTCGTTGATCAGGCCTTTCCAGCCGACCGTTGTGCGCGGCTTCTCGAAATACACACGCATGACCAGGTACAGCGTGTCGGACACTTCCTCGGCCAGCACCTTCAGGCGCTCGGCGTATTCGTGGGCTGCCTTGATGTCGTGAATGGAGCACGGCCCAACCACAACGAACAGGCGGTGGTCCTTGCCATCCAGAATATTGCGCACCACTTCGCGACCTGCTGTAACGGTCTGCAGGGCCTTAGCGCTGAGGGGGATTTCCTTCTTGAGCTGATCAGGGGTGATCAGCGTGTCGTTGGAGGCAACGTTCAAGTCATCGATCGGTAAATCAGCCATCGTGTTACTCGTCAGGTCACGGGTGCCGGCCGCCAACAGTCCCCGTGCGGCCCAGCAGCAAGAATAATCGCAGCGGGGAGCCGAACCTTAGCGCGTTAGCGTTGGCGCCACAATGGGGATTACCCCACCTGAATGGGTCAATCCGGTGTACAAGGTAGCCTCACATCCACAAGGAGGGCAGCATGCGCACAACCAACCCACGCATCGGCATCATCGGCAGTGGCGCGATTGGCGGCTTTTACGGGCTGATGCTGGCCCGGGCAGGCTTTGATGTGCACTTTCTGCTGCGCAGCGAGTACGAGGCGGTGCGCGAGCGGGGGCTTGCCGTGGAAAGCGCCGTTCACGGTGCCTTGCATCTGAACGCCCAATGCTATGCCGCGGTCACCCAGATGCCTGCGTGCGACTGGTTGCTGATTGGCGCCAAGGCTACCAGCAACCACCAACTGGCCCCGTTGATCGTGCAGGCCGCAGCGCCAGGTGCAAAGGTCGTGCTGCTGCAGAACGGCCTGGGGGTCGAGGAGCAACTGCGCCCGGCATTACGCCCCGACATGCACCTGCTGGGCGGGCTGTGCTTCATCTGCGTGAATCGCCAGGCGCCCGGGGTGATTTGCCATCAGGCGCTGGGCACCGTCAACCTCGGCTACCACAGCGGCCCGGCAGCCGACGGCGGGGCGCAGCTGGTCGAGCAGGGCGCGGGCTTGTTCAGGGCTGCAGGGGTGGCCTCGCAGGCCATGCCCGACCTGGCGCAGGCGCGCTGGCAGAAACTGGTGTGGAACGTGCCCTACAACGGGCTTTCCGTGCTGCTGGGTGCCAGTACCGGGTTGTTGATGGCCGACAGTAGCAGCCGTGCGCTGGTGCGGGCGCTGATGGATGAGGTGGTGCAGGGCGCGGCGGCCTGTGGCCATGTGCTGCCTGAAGGCTACGCCCAGCAGTTGTTCGAAGTGACGGAAGGCATGCCTGATTACTGGCCCAGCATGTACCACGACCACGCCCACGGCCGCCCCCTCGAACTGCAGGCCATTTATGCCGAGCCCCTGGCCCGCGCTCAAGCGGCCGGCTGCAGCTTGCCCCGCATGCAGATGCTCCACCAGGCACTGGCCTTCCTGAGCGCCCGCGCCAACCGCTGAGGCCTGGGCAGGTGCGGGCGCGCCGGATGGCCAGGCGGGCGTGCGGCGCGCTGCTAAGCTCTAGCTTGCTCTGCCGCCGCGGCAGTCGAGGAGGTCGAATGATCCGTTCCATGCTGTATGCCACCGACCTCGGTGTTTATGCGCCTTTCGTGATGCAGCATGCGCTGGCCCTGGCGCGCACATTTTCGGCCGAGCTGTATGTGATACACGCCGTCGAGCCCATGGGCCAGTTCGCCGAATCCCTGTTGCAGAGCTACCTGGACGAGCAGACCCTCGATCAATTGCACAGCCAGGGGGTAAGCACGGTGATGGCCAACATCGAACAGCGTGTGCTGGAAAACCTGCGTGATGAGCTGGGTGAAGACGCCGACCTTGCCGTGCTCAAGGCGGTACGTGTTCGCCAGGGGGACCCTGCACAGGTGATCCTCGACCAGGCGCAGCGGCTTAGCGTCGACCTGCTGATATTTGGCAGCCACAGCGCCGGCGCGGGGGTTGACGTGCCCCTGGGCAGAACAGCGGTGAGGCTGTTGCAGCTGTCCCCGGTGCCGGTCTACATGGTGCCGCTGTCGCAGCATCTAGGTCGTAGGAAAGCGTAAAGCTGTGTGTAAGGCGCTTCCCTCGGCATGTAACAAAATAGTTCTAGATTTATTTCAATAACCACTAATATAGTTATATATCGTCGCTGCCCGCTGCCGCTGACTCATCGCTGAACCGAGGGAAACCTATGAAGCTTCAACAACTGCGCTACATCTGGGAAGTGGCGCACCATGACCTCAACGTCTCCGCGACAGCCCAGAGCCTGTACACCTCCCAGCCAGGTATCAGCAAGCAGATCCGCCTGCTCGAAGATGAGCTGGGCGTCGAAGTGTTCGCACGCAGCGGCAAGCACCTTACCCGCGTCACCCCTGCAGGTGAGCGCATCATCAACACCGCCGGGGAGATCCTGCGCAAGGTTGAAAGCATCAAGCAGATTGCCCAAGAATTCTCCAACGAGAAGAAGGGCACGCTGTCTATCGCCACCACCCACACTCAGGCCCGCTATGCGTTGCCGCCCGTAATCAGCAGCTTCATCAAGCAATACCCGGAAGTTTCGCTGCACATGCACCAGGGCTCGCCGATGCAGATTGCCGAAATGGCGGCTGACGGCACGGTCGATTTTGCCATCGCCACCGAAGCGTTGGAGCTGTTCGGCGACCTGATCATGATGCCGTGCTACAAGTGGAACCGCTGTGTAGTGGTGCCCCAGGGCCACCCGTTGGCCAAGCTGCCTAAGCTCACCCTGGAGGCCGTGGCCGAGTACCCGATCGTTACCTACGTGTTCGGCTTCACTGGGCGTTCCAAGCTGGACGAGGCCTTCAACCACCGCGGCCTCACCCCAAAAGTGGTCTTCACCGCGGCGGATGCCGACGTGATAAAGACCTATGTGCGCCTTGGCCTGGGTGTGGGCATCGTCGCCGGCATGGCGGTGGACGCCAAGCTCGACAGTGACCTGGTCGCCCTGGATGCCAGTGAGCTGTTCGAAGCCAGCATCACCAAGATCGGCTTCCGCCGAGGCACGTTCCTGCGCGGCTTCATGTGCGATTTCATCGAGAAATTCGCCCCGCACCTCACCCGTGAAGTGATGACCAAGGCCATTCAGTGCCACAACAAGCAGGAGCTCGAAGCCCTGTTCGAAGGCGTCGAACTGCCTGTGCACTGAGTGCCACGGGTAGCGGCCAGCTGCCGGCCAGCGCCGTGCAGCTGGCCGTGATGGGTTTCAGGCCTTGGTGATCAGATTGCCAGCGTGCAGGCCGCATTCCTTCTGGGTGGACTCCTCCCACCACCAGCGCCCTTCGCGCTCATGCTGGTTAGGCAGCACCGGGCGTGTGCAGGGCTCGCAGCCGATGCTGATGAAGCCGCGCTCGTGCAAGCTGTTGTAGGGCAGTTCCAGCATGCGGATGTAGCCCCACACTTCCTCGCTGGTCATCTGCGCCAGTGGGTTGAATTTGTACAGGGTGCGTTCCGGGGTCGAAAAGCCGCTGTCGATTTCCAGGGCTGCCACCTGGCTGCGGGTGCCGGGGCTCTGGTCACGTCGCTGGCCAGTGGCCCAGGCGCTGACCGTGGCCAGCTTGCGGCGCAGCGGCTCGATCTTGCGGATGCCGCAGCACTCACCGTGCCCGTCGCGGTAGAAGCTGAACAGGCCTTTGTCTTTGACGAAAGGGTCGAGCGTGTTGCGGTCCGGGCTGAGGATTTCGATCGGCAGCTTGTACTGCTCGCGCACCTGGTCGATAAAGCGGTAGGTTTCCGGGTGCAGGCGGCCGGTGTCCAGGCTGAACACCCTGACCTGCTTGTTCAGCTTCCAGGCCATGTCTACCAGCACCACGTCCTCGGCGCCGCTGAACGAAATCCACAGGTCATCACCAAAATGCTCGAAGGCAAGCTTGAGGATGTCCTGCGGGGACTTGTTGGCATAGGCCGCGGCCAGGGCAGCGACGTCGAAGGGTTGGCTCATCAGGCGGTTTCCATCTTGGCTGTGGCGCTGTGCGCTCGTAATGGGGTGATGGTAACAAAAAAATACGGGGCAGACGGCTCTACAGCGCCTGCAAGGCCTGCATCAGCACGCGTACCTTGGCGATCGACTCTTCGTATTCAGCTTGCCATTGCGAATCGGCGACCACGGCACCGCCGCCCCAGCAGCTGACGTGCCCGTCCTTGACCAGCAGGCTGCGGATGGCGATGGAGCTGTCCATTTCGCCGCGCACATCTACATACAGCAAAGACCCGCAGTACAGGGCGCGGCGTGTGGGCTCCAGCTCGTCGATGATCTGCATGGCGCGGATTTTCGGTGCACCGGTAATGGACCCGCCCGGGAAGCTGTCACCGATCAGGTCCAGTGCATCCCTGCCGTCAGCCAGTGTGCCGATGACGCTGCTGACCAGGTGATGCACGTTCGGGTAGCTTTCCAGGCTGAACAGCTCCGGCACGCTGACCGAGCCGATCTGGCAGGTGCGCCCCAGATCGTTGCGCAGCAGGTCGACGATCATCAGGTTCTCGGAGCGGTCCTTGGGGCTGTGCAGCAGTTCTTCGGCATTGCGCGCGTCTTCTGCCGGGTTGCTGCCGCGTGGCCGGGTACCCTTGATGGGCCGGGTTTCTACCTGGCCCTGGCTGACCCGGACGAACCGCTCGGGCGAAAAGCTCAGCAGGGCACTGCCGTCGGCCAGTTGCTGGTAGCCGGAAAACGGTGTGGGGCAGGCCCGGCGCAGTGCTTGGTAGGCGTGCCAGGGGTCGCCCTGGCAAGGTGCGCGAAAGCGTTGGGTGAGGTTGATCTGGTAGCAGTCACCGGCCTGAATGTAACGCTGCACCTGGTCGAATGCGGCCTGGTACTGTGCCGGTTGCAGGTCGCCGGCCATGGGCGCGAGCAGTTTGAAAGGGCCTGATGCAACAGGCGCTGAGCTGCTGAACAGGCTCACCAAGCGGTCACGCTCGTCAGAAGCCAGGCTTGGGTGAAACACCAACTGGGTGGTGCCCTGCACATGGTCGGTGACCATTGCCCAGGCATACAGCCCCAACTGTGCATCCGGCAGGCCGAGGTCATCCACCGCCTGGCTGGGCAGTTGCTCCAGCCGGCGACCGAAGTCGTAGCTCAGGTAGCCGATCAGGCCGCCGGCGAACGGCAGCTCGCTGCCTGCTGGCAACTGTGCCGTGCCAAGCTGCGCCAGGCTGCCGCGCAAGCGGTGCAGAAACGCGCGGCCATCTTCGCCAGGCCGTGCGTGAAGCTGTTGCACAGGCCAGGCGCTGAGCAGATCGAACCGGCCACGGTCGGCGGCAGGGCGTGCGCTGTCCAGCAGAATCGCCCCCGGCGCCTGGCGCAGGCGGGCAAAAAAAGTGGCGGGGTCGGGTTGGTAGGGCAGGGGGTAAAGCGTACAGGTCGGCATCAGTGTGGACGGCGATGTAAAAGCGAGGGGGCAATTGTAGACCGCTGCAGGAACTGCGCCTAGCACCGGGCTTTACATTCACCCGCACCCAATGCCACGTGAAGGAAGGGGCTGCGGGGCAGCCCCACCCGATCAATGGCCGGGCACGTGCCCGAACAGCCCCTGTGCGACCCGGACGCGTTGCTCGGCATCTTCAGTGATGCCTTCCTTGGCCAGCGCTTCCAGGTGGGCTTCGATGGCATGGGTACGCTGGGTCAGGCCGCAGTCGTTGGCGATCTGGATGTTCAGCCCCGGGCGAGCGTTCAGCTCCAGAATCAATGGTCCCTTTTCCTGGTCCAGCACCATGTCCACGCCGATGTAGCCCAGCCCGCACAGCTCGTAGCAGCCCGCGGCAAGCTTCATGAAGCCGTCCCAGGTGGGCAGTTGCACGCCATCCACCGAGTTGGTGGTGTCCGGGTGCTTGCTGATGATGTTGTTCAGCCAGGTACCGCGCAGGGTCACGCCGGTGGCCAGGTCTACACCCACGCCGATGGCGCCTTGGTGCAGGTTGGCCTTGCCGCCCGACTGGCGGGTGGGCAGGCGCAACATGGCCATGACCGGGTAGCCCATCAGCACGATGATGCGGATGTCCGGTACACCTTCGTAGCTGATGCTTTTGAAGATCTGGTCGGGCGTGACCCGGTATTCGATCAGTGCCCGGTCACGGTGCCCGCCCAGCGAGTACAGGCCGGTGAGGATGCTGGAAATCTGGTGTTCGATTTCCTCGTGGCTGATGATCTTGCCCGACACTGTGCGGTAGCGGTCCTCGAAGCGGTCGGCGATCACCATGATGCCGTCACCGCCAGCGCCTTGCGCCGGCTTGATGACGAAGTCATTGCGCCCGCCAATGATCTGGTCGAGCTTTTCGATCTCTTTTTCCGTCTCGATCACGCCGTACATTTCCGGCACATGAATGCCGGCAGCCAGTGCGCGCTCCTTGGTGATGATCTTGTCGTCGACGATCGGGTACAGGTGGCGCTTGTTGTACTTCAACACGTAGTCCGCGTTGCGCCGGTTGATACCCATGATGCCCCGGGCCTCCAGGGCTTTCCACGTCTTGATCAGGCCAAACATCAGGCGTCAGCCTTCTTCAAAAATGCCTTGAAGCGCACCAGCTCGGTCAGGCGGTAGCCGCGGTAGCGGCCCATCGCGAGCATGAAGCCCACCAGAATCAGCAGCACTGCCGGGAAGGTGAAGACGAAGTACACCAGCTCCGGCACCATCATCAGCAGGTGGGCGAGGGAAGCTGCGAACAGCGTACCGATGGCCACCTTCATGGCATGGCCGCCCCCGCGTTCCTCCCAGGTGATGGACAGGCGCTCGATGGTCATGGTCAGGATCACCATGGGGAACAGTGCTACCGACAGGCCACGCTCCAGGCCCAGCTTGTGGCTGAACAGGCTGATGGCGGCAATCAGTACCACCACGAAGGTAAGTACCACCGACAACCGCGGCAGCATCTGCAGCTTCAGGTGTTCCAGGTAGGAGCGCAGTGACAGGCCAAGCGCGGTAATCACCGTGAACAGCACGATGCCGAAGCCCAGCTGGGTTTCGCGGAAGGCCAGGGCGATCAGCACGGGGGTAAAGGTGCCCAGGGTCTGGATGCCGATCAGGTTGCGCAGGATCAGGATCACCAGCACGCCAATCGGGATCATCACCATGATCATGAAGGTTTGCTGGGTCTGCAGGGGCAAGCTGTACAGCGAATACTCGAGGAAGTCGGCGTCGGTGTTCTCGTCGGTCAGCTTGGCCAGGCGGATGGCGTTCATCTCGCTGTTGTTCATGCTGAAGGTGACGTTGGCTTTCTTGCCGCCATCGACGGTGATCAGGTTGTCGTCACCGGTCCACCACAGCAGGCGGTCGCTTGGCAGGCCCTGTTCGCCGGTATCGGGGTTGAAGTACAGCCAGTCGTTGCCATTGAAGCTGCGCAGCCACAGCTCAGGAGTTTGCGGGGTGTCTGCCACCAGGCGGATGGTGTGCACCCTTTCCATCGGTACGTGGGCGATGGACAGCAGCAGGTCGATCACCTGGGCTTTTTTCAGGGACGAGGTGTCGCCGGCCAGCAGTAGCTTGACGTTGTCGTCGTTGAGGTTGTTGACCCGCTTGATGGTCTCGCCGACAAAGGTTTCCACATCGGCCGAATGCTGGCGAATCGGTGCCATCAGCGCTTCTGCGGCGATCTTCTCGGGGCCGTCCACCGCCAAGCTGTCACGGAAGGTCGGGCCCTTGATCTTGGCTTTTTCGGTGCTGTAGCGCTTGGTCAGCACCAGACGGTAGTACAGCGTCTGGTTGCCGCTGGCGCGGCGGGCCGACCAGGTGACCTTGCGGTTACCGTCGGCGCGGTTGACGCTGACCCCATAGTTGTTGGAGATGAAGCTCTCGTTGAGGCTCACGTAGTCGCGGTTCAGTGGCGGTACGAACATCTGCACCTTGACCGGGTCCTTGGTGCTGGCGACGAATTCGATCTTGGCGTCGATGTTCCACAGGTCGTCGGTTTCATCCTCGGTGACCGGGATGCCGAGTGCCAGGATCTGATAGGCCGTGACCGCTACGCCCAGAAGCACCAGTACGGTGATCAGGACTTTCAGGTGGAGGGTAAGAGAGCGCATCGGGGTTACTCTGCTTTGGGAGCGTCGGTGGCACAGGCAGGTTTGCCGGCCGCATATTTAAGGCTGGGGTCGACCAGTGCGTCGAAGTGTTTCAGTGCTTCAGAGCCGATCAGCAGCGGGAACTGGAAGGCGCTGCGGTCTGTGAGGTTGACTTCGATGGTGCGCCGGGCCTGGCCCATGCAGATATCGAGCTCGATGACCGGCCGCGCGGTATAGGCCTTGCCGGAGTCAGCGTCGTAGTCGCTGGCACGGCGCTTGATCTTGCTCACCCGCGCCAACGGGCGTTCGATGGGGTGAGAGTGGGCGGCGTCGATGGCCAGGTAGAAGCGCACCCAGCTTTCGCCGTTGCGTTTGAAGCGTTTGATGTCGCGGGCGCTGAGCGAGGCGGTCTTGGCACCGGTGTCGAGCTTGGCCGCCACCTCCAGGTCAAGGTCACCCAGGCGTGCGTACTCATTGAGCCCGTACACGGTCTTGCCCGTCGCCTGGCCAAGGGCCGGCAGCAGGGTGAGGCAAAGCAGTAATAAAGCAGGTGTAAGTCTCATAGTCCTGGCGCGGTATTGTGCAAGTTTCGGGGTAAGGCGACTGGCAACTGCTGCACAAGCTTCCTCGTTGAACTGTCAACACGCGTACGGCGTTGGCAGTCAGGCTATCCATACTCCATCGGAGGCGCGGCATTCTATCACGCCGACGTATTGACGCCAGCGGTGCGCGATCTGACAGCAACAGGGCAGGAGAAGTTCTGGTTAGCATAATTGTCAACAATCCATATTTAACCTTTGACTGAGAATCCCTTTTTGGCTAATTTCAGCGTATGGATTAAACAAGGTGTCGACAATATGCAGGACCTCTCCGCCGTTGGCCCGGCCCTAATGGACGAATCGGAAACCCTGTCCGAGCATGTGTTTCGGCGCATACAGGCAGCCATCGTCAAAGGCGACATTGCCCCTGGCAGCAAGATTTCCGAGCCTGAGCTGGCCCGCACCTATGGCATCAGCCGTGGGCCCCTGCGCGAGGCCATCCACCGCCTCGAGGGGCAGCGCCTGCTGGTGCGCATACCCCATGTGGGCGCGCGGGTGGTGTCGCTCAACCATGCCGAACTGATCGAGCTGTACGAGATCCGTGAGTCGCTCGAAGGCATGGCGTGCCGGCTGGCGGCGGAGCGCATGAGTGTGGCCGACATCGAAGAACTGCGCCGGGTGCTGGACACCCATGAGCGAGATGCTGCCTTCCAGGCGGGTGTTGGGTATTACCAGCAGGAAGGTGATTACGATTTCCACTACCGGATCATCCAGGGCAGCGGCAACCAGACCTTGGTCAAGATGCTGTGTGGCGAGTTGTACCAGCTGGTGCGCATGTACCGCATCCAGTTCTCCGCCACGCCTAACCGCCCGCGCCAGGCATTTGCCGAGCACCACCGTATTCTCGATGCCATTGCCGAGCGTGATGGCGAGCTGGCCGAACTCCTGATGCGCCGCCACATCGGCGCCTCCAAGCGCAACATCGAGCGCCACTACCTGGACGCCCGCACTGACAGCCCAAGAGGTGAGAAATGACCGTGAAGAGCACACCCGGCCAGCGTTTCCGCGAAGCCGTTGCCGCCGAGCAGCCGCTGCAGGTGGTAGGCACCATAAATGCCAACCACGCACTGCTGGCCAAACGCGCCGGTTTCAAGGCCATCTACCTGTCCGGTGGTGGCGTGGCTGCCGGGTCGCTCGGCCTGCCGGACCTGGGCATCAGCAACCTCGATGACGTGCTCACGGATGTACGCCGCATCACCGACGTGTGCGACCTGCCCTTGCTGGTAGACGTGGACACCGGGTTCGGCGCATCGGCCTTCAACGTGGCCCGCACCGTGCGCTCGATGAGCAAGTTTGGCGCTGCCGCCATTCACATCGAAGACCAGGTGGGTGCCAAGCGCTGCGGGCATCGGCCCAACAAGGAAATCGTCAGCCAGCAGGAAATGGTCGACCGCATCAAGGCGGCCGTCGATGCCCGCACCGATGACAGTTTCGTGATCATGGCGCGCACCGACGCGCTGGCTGTCGAGGGCCTGAACGCCGCGCTGGACCGGGCTGCCGCCTGTGTCGAAGCCGGCGCCGACATGGTGTTCCCCGAGGCCATCACCGAGTTGTCGATGTACCGGACGTTCGCCGACCGGGTAAAGGCGCCGATCCTGGCCAACATCACCGAATTCGGCGCCACGCCGTTGTACACCACCGATGAACTGGGTTCGGTCGGCGTGTCGCTGGTGCTCTACCCGCTGTCGGCATTCCGCGCCATGAACAAGGCGGCTGAAAACGTCTACACGGCCCTGCGCCGCGACGGCACGCAAAAGAACGTGGTCGACACCATGCAGACCCGCATGGAGCTTTACGATGCCATCGGCTACCACGCGTTCGAGCAAAGCTTGGACGCCCTGTTTGCCCAGAAAAAGGCCTGATCCCCGTCCTTGTAGGAGCGAGCAAAGCTCGCGATAAAGGCCTCAGCCAAACCCATTAGCCAAACAGCATTCCCATAACAAATTCAAGAAAGGAGAAACACCATGGCCGAAGCAAAAGTACTCAGTGGCGCTGGCCTGCGCGGGCAGGTGGCCGGCCAGACCGCGCTGTCGACCGTGGGCCAGGCCGGTGCCGGGCTGACCTACCGTGGGTACGACGTGCGCGAACTGGCTGCCGGTGCCGAGTTCGAGGAAGTTGCCTACCTGCTGCTGTACGGCGAGCTGCCCAGCCAGGCCGAACTTGCCGACTACAAGCACAAGCTGAAAGGGCTGCGTGAGCTGCCCCAGGCCTTGAAGGAGGTGCTCGAGCGCATCCCGCGTGACACCCACCCCATGGATGTGATGCGTACGGGCTGTTCGATGCTCGGCACGCTGGAGCCCGAGCTCACCTTCGACGCCCAGGTCGAGAAGACCGACCGCCTGCTGGCGCTGTTCCCTGCGGTGATGTGCTACTGGTACCGCTACAGCCACCATGGCGTGCGCATCGACTGCCACAGTGACGAAGACACCCTGGGTGGCCATTTTCTGCACCTGCTGCACGGCAAGAAACCCAGTGCGCTGCATGTGAAGGTGATGAACGTTTCACTCATCCTTTACGCGGAACACGAGTTCAACGCCTCCACCTTCACCGCCCGGGTATGCGCCTCGACGCTGTCCGACCTGTATTCGTGCATCACGGCGGCCATCGGCGCATTGCGCGGCCCGCTGCACGGTGGTGCCAACGAGGCGGCCATGGAACTCATCGAGCGCTTCCAGAGCCCGCAGGAGGCCACGACCGAGTTGCTGCGCATGCTTGAGCGCAAGGACAAGATCATGGGCTTTGGCCATGCCATCTACAAGGAGTCCGACCCGCGCAACGAGGTGATCAAGGGCTGGGCGAAGCAGCTGGCCGATGAAGTGGGGGATACGGTGCTGTACCCGGTTTCCGAGGCCATCGACAAGACTATGTGGGAGCAAAAGCGCCTGTTCCCCAACGCCGACTTCTACCATGCGTCGGCGTACCACTTCATGGGCATCCCGACCAAGCTGTTCACGCCCATCTTCGTCTGCTCACGCCTCACAGGTTGGGCCGCGCATGTATTCGAGCAGCGCGCCAACAACCGCATCATCCGCCCAAGCGCCGAGTACGTGGGCGTGGAGCAGCGGCCGTTTGTGGCGATTGAGCAGCGGTGATGGAGCCTGGCCTGTAGAGCCGCACATAACCTGTTGATTCAGCAGGGGCCTGTGGGAGCGGCTTCAGCCGCGAACACCGGCGAAGCCGGTGCCATCACCGGGTTGCCTGCTTCGCGGGTGAACCTGCTCCCACAAGGAGCGTGGGTTGCTTGCACAATCAGTTTGAACGCTATCCGTGAGCGAGCCTGATAACGATATGAACACTGCCTACCGCAAAGCCCTGCCAGGTACCGACCTGGATTATTTCGATGCCCGCGCAGCCGTCGAGGCGATCAAGCCCGGCGCCTACGACGGCCTGCCCTATACCTCCCGCGTGCTGGCCGAAAACCTGGTGCGCCGCTGTGACCCTGCCCACCTGGACGCCTCGCTGGGGCAGCTGATCGAGCGTCAGCGCGATCTGGATTTCCCGTGGTTCCCCGCACGCGTGGTGTGCCACGACATCCTCGGCCAGACGGCGCTGGTCGACCTGGCCGGCCTGCGCGACGCCATTGCCGACAAAGGCGGCGACCCGGCGCAGGTCAACCCGGTGGTGCCGGTGCAACTGATCGTCGACCACTCCCTGGCCGTGGAGTGCGGCGGCTACGACCCCCAGGCCTTCGACAAGAACCGCGCCATCGAGGACCGGCGCAACGAGGACCGCTTCCATTTCATCAACTGGACCAAGAAAGCGTTCAAGAACGTAGACGTCATCCAGCCCGGCAACGGCATCATGCACCAGATCAACCTGGAGAAGATGTCGCCGGTGGTACACAGCGACCACGGCGTCGCCTACCCGGATACCTGCGTCGGTACCGACAGCCACACCCCCCATGTCGACGCCTTGGGTGTGATCGCCATCGGTGTGGGTGGCCTCGAGGCGGAAAACGTGATGCTGGGCCGCGCCTCGTGGATGCGCCTGCCGGAGATCGTGGGTGTGCAGCTCACCGGCAAGCTGGCCGCGGGCATTACCGCCACTGACCTGGTGCTGGCCCTGACCGAGTTTCTGCGCAAGCAGAAAGTAGTAGGTGCCTACCTTGAATTTCACGGGGAGGGCGCCAGCGCCCTGACATTGGGCGACCGCGCCACCATCTCCAACATGGCCCCCGAATACGGCGCCACGGCGGCGATGTTTGCCATCGACCAGCAGACCATCGACTACCTGCGCCTGACCGGGCGGGACGACCAGCAGGTTCGCCTGGTGGAAACCTACGCCAAGGTCACCGGCCTGTGGGCAGACAGCCTGGCAGGCGCCGTGTATGAGCGTACGTTGAGCTTCGACCTGTCCAGCGTGGAGCGCAACATGGCCGGCCCTTCCAACCCCCATGCCAGGGTCGCTACCCGCGATCTCGCGGCCAAGGGTATCGCGGGCGCGTGGGAGCAGGTGCCGGGGCAGATGCCTGATGGCGCGGTGATTATCGCGGCCATTACCAGTTGCACCAACACCAGCAACCCGCGCAACGTGATCGCTGCCGGCCTGCTGGCGCGCAATGCCAACAGGCTGGGCCTGGCTCGCAAGCCGTGGGTCAAGTCCTCGCTCGCACCGGGCTCCAAGGCTGTGCAGTTGTACCTGGAGGAGGCTGGGCTGGAGAAGGAGCTGGAGCAGCTCGGCTTTGGCATCGTGGCGTTTGCCTGCACCACCTGCAACGGCATGTCTGGCGCGCTGGACCCGGTGATCCAGCAAGAAATCATCGACCGCGATCTGTACGCCACTGCCGTGCTGTCGGGTAACCGCAACTTCGACGGGCGCATCCACCCCTATGCCAAACAGGCGTTTCTGGCGTCGCCGCCGCTGGTGGTGGCCTACGCCATTGCCGGCACCATCCGCTTCGACATCGAAAAGGATGTACTGGGCGTGGTCGACGGGCAAGAGATCCGCCTCAAGGACATCTGGCCAAGCGATGAAGAAATCGATGCCGTGGTCCGCGCTGCGGTCAAGCCAGAGCAGTTCCGCAAGGTCTACATCCCGATGTTCGCCATCGAGGAAGATCGCGGGCCGAAGGTGGCGCCGCTGTATGAATGGCGCCCGATGAGCACCTACATCCGCCGCCCCCCCTACTGGGAAGGCGCCCTGGCGGGTGAGCGGACCCTGCGGGGCATGCGCCCGCTGGCTGTGCTGCCGGACAACATCACCACCGACCATCTGTCGCCCTCCAACGCCATCATGCTGGACAGCGCAGCAGGCGAGTACCTGGCCAAAATGGGCCTGCCGGAAGAGGACTTCAACTCCTACGCCACCCACCGTGGTGACCACCTGACAGCCCAGCGTGCCACGTTCGCCAACCCCAAGCTGTTCAACGAGATGGTGCGCAACGACGATGGCAGCGTGAGGCAGGGCTCGCTGGCGCGGCTGGAGCCGGAAGGCAAGGTGACCCGTATGTGGGAGGCCATCGAGGCCTACATGCAGCGCAAGCAGCCGCTGATCATCGTCGCCGGTGCCGATTACGGGCAGGGCTCTTCCCGTGACTGGGCCGCCAAGGGCGTGCGCCTGGCCGGCGTCGAGGCGATTGCCGCCGAAGGCTTCGAGCGCATCCACCGCACCAACCTGGTGGGCATGGGGGTATTGCCGCTGGAATTCAAACCAGGCACCGACCGCAACACCCTGGGCCTGGATGGCAGCGAAACCTACGACGTCGTGGGGGCACGTACACCGCGGGCCACGCTGACGCTGGTGATCACCCGCGCCAACGGCGAGCGCCTGGAGGTGCCTGTCACCTGCCGCCTGGACACGGCGGAGGAAGTGTCGATCTACGAGGCAGGCGGGGTGCTTCAGCGTTTTGCCCAGGACTTCCTCGAAGCCACTGCCTGAATGAAACGGGGCCGCCTGGCGGCCCTTGGACCCGAATCACCAGGATGCCTCAGACCATGGCACACGCTCCCCAGATCAAGATCCCGGCTACCTATATGCGTGGCGGCACCAGCAAAGGCGTGTTCTTCCGCCTGCAAGACCTGCCCGAACGGGCGCAGGCCCCGGGCCCTGCCCGTGACGCGTTGCTGCTGCGGGTGATCGGCAGCCCAGACCCCTACGCCAAGCAGATCGACGGCATGGGCGGCGCGACGTCGAGCACCAGCAAGGCCGTTATTGTCTCGCCGAGCACCCGGCCCGCGCACGACGTGGACTACCTGTTCGGCCAGGTCAGTATCGATAAACCCTTCGTCGACTGGAGCGGCAACTGCGGCAACCTGTCGGCTGCGGTTGGCTCGTTCGCCATCGCAAGCGGCCTGGTCGACCCGAGCCGTATCCCGCGCAGCGGCGTTGCCACAGTGCGCATCTGGCAGGCCAACATCGGCAAGACCATCATCGCCCACGTGCCGATCAGCGAGGGCGAGGTGCAGGAAACCGGCGATTTCGAACTGGACGGGGTTACCTTCCCTGCCGCCGAAGTGCAACTGGAGTTCCTGGACCCGGCGGCCGACGAAGAGGGCGCTGGCGGCGCCATGTTCCCCACCGGTAACCTGGTGGACGACCTCGATGTCCCGGGTGTTGGCACGTTCAAGGCTACGTTGATCAACGCAGGCATTCCGACCATTTTCCTTGAAGCTGGCGAACTCGGTTACACCGGCACCGAGTTGCAGGACGCGATCAATGGCGACCCCCACGCCTTGCAACGTTTCGAAACCATCCGTGCCTGGGGCGCTGTGCGCATGGGGCTGATCGAGCACGTTGACCAGGCGGCCGGGCGCCAACACACACCCAAGGTGGCGTTCGTGGCCCCGCCAGCCTCTTACACGGCGTCCAGCGGCAAGGTGGTAGATGCCGCTGATATCGACGTGCTGGTGCGGGCCTTGTCGATGGGCAAGCTGCACCACGCCATGATGGGCACCGCCGCCGTGGCTATCGGAACGGCGGCCGCCATCCCCGGCACGTTGGTCAACCTGGCAGCAGGCGGCGGCGAGCGCACCGCCGTACGCTTCGGGCACCCCTCGGGTACCCTGCGGGTGGGCGCTGAAGCACGCCAGGTGGATGGGCAGTGGACGGTGACCAAGGCCATCATGAGCCGCAGTGCGCGCATTCTGATGGAGGGCAGTGTGCGGGTGCCGGCAGACAGCTTCTAACTTCGCAGCACCGACCTGTCGCACACAAAAAAGCCCCGGCATTTCTGCCGGGGCTTTTTTTACAGCTGGCGGCCTATGGAAGGCCGCTGGCTATTGGCCTTACGCCTGGACCACCGGGATCTTGGCGTTAGCGGCCGCTTCACGGAACTCGGCGATCTGGTCGAAGCTCAGGTAGCGGTAGACGTCGGCAGACATGCTGTCGATGTCCTTCGCGTACTGCATGTATTCTTCGACGGTCGGCAGCTTGCCGATGATCGAAGCCACAGCAGCCAGCTCGGCCGATGCCAGGTACACGTTGGTCGCGTCGCCCAGGCGGTTCGGGAAGTTACGGGTCGAGGTGGACACCACGGTCGAACCGGTCTGCACGCGTGCCTGGTTACCCATGCACAGCGAGCAGCCTGGCATTTCCATGCGCGCGCCAGCTTTGCCGTAGATGCCGTAGTAGCCTTCTTCGGTCAGCTGGTGGGCGTCCATCTTGGTTGGCGGGGCCAGCCACAGACGGGTAGGGATGCCACCCTTGACCTTCTCCAGCAGCTTGCCGGCGGCACGGAAGTGGCCGATGTTGGTCATGCACGAACCGATGAATACTTCGTCGATCTTCTCGCCCTGAACCTGCGACAGCAGGCGGGCATCGTCCGGGTCGTTTGGCGCGCAGAGCACAGGCTCTTTCACGTCGGCCAGGTCGATTTCGATGATTTCGGCGTATTCGGCATCGGCGTCGGCCGACAGCAGCTCAGGGTTGGCCAGCCACGCTTCCATGGCCTGGGCACGACGCTCCAGGGTACGGGCATCGCCGTAGCCTTCGCCGATCATCCAGCGCAGCAGGGTGATGTTGGACTGCAGGTATTCGGCGATGGCCTTTTCCGGCAGCTTGATGGTGCAGCCCGCAGCGGAGCGCTCGGCCGAGGCGTCGGACAGCTCGAACGCCTGTTCGACGGTCAGTTCGTCCAGGCCTTCGATTTCCAGGATGCGGCCGGAGAAGGCGTTTTTCTTGCCTTTCTTCTCGACGGTCAGCAGGCCCTTCTGGATGGCGTAGTAAGGGATGGCATGCACCAGGTCACGCAGGGTGATGCCCGGTTGCAGTTTGCCCTTGAAGCGCACCAGGATCGACTCTGGCATGTCCAGCGGCATCACGCCGGTGGCGGCAGCAAAGGCCACCAGGCCAGAACCGGCCGGGAACGAAATGCCGATCGGGAAGCGGGTGTGCGAGTCACCACCGGTGCCGACGGTGTCCGGCATCAGCATGCGGTTCAGCCAGCTGTGGATGATGCCGTCACCTGGGCGCAGCGACACGCCGCCACGCGTGCGGATGAAGTCGGGCAGGGTGTGGTGGGTGGTGACGTCGATCGGCTTCGGATACGCCGCGGTGTGGCAGAACGACTGCATCACCAGGTCAGCGGAGAAGCCCAGGCACGCCAGGTCTTTCAGCTCGTCGCGGGTCATCGGGCCCGTGGTGTCCTGGGAGCCGACGGTGGTCATCTTCGGCTCGCAGTAGGCGCCTGGGCGCACGCCCTGGCCTTCTGGCAGGCCGCAGGCACGGCCGACCATTTTCTGCGCCAGGGTGAAGCCCTTGCCGGAGTCGGCAGGCTGCTCAGGCTTCTTGAACAGGTCCGAAGCCCCCAGGCCCAGTTCGGCGCGGGCTTTCTCGGTCAGGCCACGGCCGACGATCAGCGGGATACGGCCGCCAGCGCGGACTTCATCCAGCAGTACTTCGGTTTTCAGCGCGAAACTGGTGACCAGTTCGTCGCTGTCGTGGCGGCGCACTTCACCTTTGTACGGGTACACGTCGATGACGTCGCCCATGCCCAGGTTGGTGCAGTCGAATTCGATCGGCAGGGCGCCGGCGTCTTCCATGGTGTTGTAGAAGATCGGGGCGATCTTGGTGCCGAAGCAGAAGCCACCGGCGCGCTTGTTCGGCACGTACGGGATGTCGTCGCCGAAGAACCACAGCACCGAGTTGGTGGCGGATTTACGCGACGAGCCGGTACCGACCACGTCACCCACGTAGGCGACCGGGAAACCTTTGGCACGTACCGCCTCGATCTGCTTCAGCGGGCCGACCGAACCGGGTTGCTCTGGCTCGATGCCGTCACGGGCCATTTTCAGCATGGCCAGGGCGTGCAGCGGGATGTCAGGGCGCGACCAGGCATCAGGTGCTGGGGACAGGTCGTCGGTGTTGGTTTCGCCAGGCACCTTGAACACGGTCAGGGTGTACTTGTCGGCGATGGCAGGGCGCGAGGTGAACCACTCGCCAGCAGCCCAGGATTCCAGCACGGCCTTGGCGTGAACGTTGCCCGCCTTGGCTTTTTCGGCCACGTCGTGGAAGGCATCGAACATCAGCAGGGTGTGCTTGAGCTTTTCGGCCGCGACGGCGCCCAGTTCGGCGTCATCCAGCAGCGCGACCAGCGTTTCGATGTTGTAGCCGCCCTGCATGGTGCCCAGCAGCTCGGTGGCGAGCTTGCGGTCGATCAGCGGGGACTTGGCTTCGCCCTTGGCCACGGCGGAGAGGAAAGCGGCCTTGACGTAGGCTGCTTCGTCTACCCCTGGCGGTACGCGGTTGGTGATCAGGTCTACGAGGAAGGCTTCTTCGCCGGCCGGCGGGTTTTTCAGCAGCTCGACCAGGCCTGCAGTTTGTTCGGCGTTCAGCGGCTGGGGCACGATACCCAGAGCGGCGCGCTCTTCGATGTGTTTGCGGTAGGCTTCAAGCACAGTTATTTCCCTCATCAGTGGTCCCTAAAGGGGGTCCGGGACGCTCATCCAGCATTCCGTGCACCCGTGCGCAATGACGGCTTCTTGGGCCGCCCAGCCAGGGTCGCAAGGAATCCTTACAGAAGCTGCTTTCAAAGTTTTACGCCTGCAGAACGGGAAACTGATGAGGGCTGGCCAGGGCTGCTGAGGGTGCAGGGCCCGGGCCAACGCCGTTCTGCCGGATCAACTGTGCTCGTGACGCTTTGAAAACAGCTTCCAACGGACATTGTTGCCTTCGAAAAGGCCGAATGATTCTACGGTAAAAAATGCCCGAAGGTAAGGCGGCGAACATGACTTTAACGGGTGACCCCGGTTAGACAAAGGGCTAACATGGCCCGGTATTCCTCCTTCAAGCCGTTGTTTTTCATGTCCAACAAGTCCATCAAGACCCCTTGCGTCGGCCTGTGTTCCACGGTGTATGGGGACACCGTCTGCCGTGGCTGCAAGCGCTTCCATCACGAGGTCATCAACTGGAACGGTTATGACGACGAGCAAAAGCGCGCCGTGTGGCTGCGGTTGGAGCAGCTGCTGGTTCAGGTGATGATGGCCAAACTGGAGGTGTTCGACAAAACATTGCTGCGCCAGCAACTGGAGCAGCGCGCCATCCGTTTTGTCGAGCAGCAGTCGGAGTACTGCTGGGCTTACCAGCTGATCGCCCGCGGGGCGCGCATGATCCGGGATGTTGAGGCCTACGGCATGGCCCTGCTGCCCGAGTTCAGAGACTGGGAGCTGCCACAGCTGCGTGACGCCATCGACCGTGAGTTCTTCCTGCTGTCCGAAGCGCATTACCAGCGCTACATCGCCCCGGCATTCCTTGCCGAAACCTTGAAGTAGGCTATTTCCACCTGCCGAAGCGGGCAGTGCCGCGGCACGCTTCCGGGCTTTGAAGCCTGGGATGAACCGACATGAGCTACTACCAGTTCCAACCTTACCTGTGTTTCAACGCGCGCTGCTGGTGGCACCCGGCGCATGTGGCTGCGGCGGCGCAGGTCGACCCTGATACGTCGAAAACCTTCGTTCCGGTGTGGGCCACCGTTAACAGCGGCGACCGTGATGACGGCTGGGTCAGGTGCGGGCGCCTGCCGGCATACCCCGAGGCTGACGGCGTGCTGTGTGAGCGGTTCTGGTTTGGCGTGTACCGTATCGGCGAGCAGTACGTCTATGACATCCGCCCGGCCTATTCCGGCAGAACCCTGGGTTTATGGCCGCAGCTTGAACGCGTTCTTGACAGCAACATCGATGGCTATCTGGGCCTGTACGGCGTGCCCGCAGACCCTTACCCCTGGGATCAGCCCACTGCGCCGTTGTGGCAACTGGACGGGCTGGACCCTGAGCGCCTGGCCCCTGGGCTGCGCCGCTTCAACCTCACCCTGTGCAACCCTTCCGGCAAGACCGTGAGGCGGATCGAAGACTTCACCCGGGCTTACCTCAATGACTGGAAAGGCGTCCGGGGCCTGGTGACCCTGGAGATAACGGAAGTGCCGGTGCCCCCGCATCCCCGCCCGCAGGGCTGAAGTCAGTCGCCGGTATATTCGCAGCCACTGGTGCAGGTTTCGTGAATGCGCACCTTGGACAGCTCCGGGAGCAGGGGCTTGACCTGCTCCCAGATCCACTTGGCGATCACCTCACTGGTAGGGTTTTCCAGGCCAGGGATGTCGTTGAGGTAGTTGTGGTCCAGCCGGTCATAAATAGGCTTGAAGATCGCCTTGACCTCGGCGAAATCGCGGATCCAGCCTGTGTGCGGATCGAGCGGGCCGGTCAGGTGCAGCGCAACCTTGAATGAATGCCCGTGCAGGCGGCCGCATTTGTGGCCTTCGGGAACATGGGGCAGGCGGTGAGCCGATTCGAATGTGAACTCTTTGAAAATTTCCACGGGTGGACCTGTAAAGCTGGTGAGATGAAAGCCTTGGCAGAAACTGGCATTTCGACGGGCTGCTCGATTGCTGATGAGGAGGCGTCGGAAAAGACCGAGGTTGCCGCGTTTTGTGAGGCCTGACTCGCGCAAGATGGAGTGAGCGCCATCTTAACCTTTTTCACAGGCAACGCTTCCATGATTCTGTTGGCGCCAGATACTGATCAGTCCGGCCCGGTTTTTCTACAAAGGTTGTAAGCGATCAGTCAGGCGTCCCGTAGAGACCAGTTCCAGCAACTCATCACCTAACCGCTCACTTTCGGCAATGGCCTTGTACCAGTAGCGCTTGCGTGAGGGTGCGTCGCCCATGAAGCGCTTGAAATCGTTGCGGTCAGGCAGCTTGCCGTAGGGCAGGGCTGCCAGGTACTGCGGGGACGGTGTGAGCAGTACCACGTTCTGCAGGCGCGTGGGGTCACCCTTGCGCCAGGGCAAGGCCTTGTCGAACCAGCCGGGGACCACCTTGTCGGTAAAATGCGGGTACAACACCAGGTCGTCACCTTGGTAGGGCAGGTCGAGGTGGTAGTCGAGCAGGCCGCCATCGCGGTAGGTGCCTGCGCCAGCACCGGGGATGTCCTTCACACCTTCCATCACCATGGGGATGGAGCCCGAAGCCAGCAGGGCGTGGCGCAGGTTCGCCAGGTCCAGCGGCAAGTAGCGGGAAGGGAAGTCTGTCAGTTCGTTCAGGGGTGGGGGCGAGCGGCGGTCGTGCAGGATGACGCGTTCGAAGTGGCGCCCCAGCCGGGCGCGGCCCAGCAGGTTGCTGGCGACCACCGAACCCAGGCCGATACCCAGGCGGCCCCGATGGTCGTGGGCGAGCTGGCCATGGCTTTTGACCACCAGAATGTTCAGGCGGTAGTGCGGGTTGGCAAGCACCTCACCATCTCGTGCTTGCAGCAGGTCGTCGAGCATGCGCTGGCAACTGCGGCTGATGTCAGTGGGGGTTACGCCCTTGGCGAAATCCTGCTCGGTATACAGCTCGCCCAGGCGGCGCAGGCCGGCGACCGGGTCTTGCAGGCAGGCGCTGGCGAAGCGCCAGGCACCGATCGATGCGCCGATGAGGGCGCGAGGGCGCGGGGCCGATGGCAGCCACTCGCCGAACAGCGCCAGGTCCAGGCCCTGGATGCCCAGCGGTTTGGGCCCGCCCGCAGCCCCAGGCAATATGCCCACATCCGCCGCCTGCAGCCCGCGTTCACGCACCTGGCCCAGTGCGCGCCGCCCGGCCTTGAAGGTGAGGGCGGGGTATTTGATGTGGATGGCGCTCATGGCTGGGGTCCTGGGCAGAGAGTGTCGCATTATAGGGCGAGGCAGGGGCTGAAGGGGTTGATCGTGAAGCGTGCAGCGCCTGCGCTATCATGTCGCCAGCTTTTTCAGGTTCAATTAAGGACGGCTGGGTAATGTTGATTGCGTAGACAACTTGTACAGCTTCCAGGAGAACCCTACGATGAAAACCTTGACTGCCCTGTTCACCGCCGCCGCCCTTGCCCTGGGTGCCAACGCCGCCTTCGCCAAGGACGTACAGCCCGATGAAGTGGTCAAGCTGGTGAACGCCAAAACCATCAAGTCGCTGGACGAACTCAAGGCCGCCGCCATCGCCAAACACCCGGGTTCCACCGTTACCGACTCGGAGCTTGAGAACGAATACGGCCGCTACATCTACAAGGTGGAACTGCGCGATGCCCAGAACGTCGAGTGGGACGTGGCCCTCGATGCCAAGACCGGTGAAGTCGTGAAGGACGAGCGGGACAGCTGATGAGTCAGCCACCACGGGCGGTAGGCTACCTGGCCCTGGCGTTACTGGCAGTGTGCTCATTGGCCGCTGCCCGTGACCTGGACCAGGACGAGGCCCTGGCGTTGCGCCAGAAGGGTGTCATCCTGCCCCTCGAGCACCTGCTGCAGACCGCCCTGGGGCGTCACCCCGGGGCGCGTCTGCTCGAGGCCGAACTCGAAGAAGAACACGACCGCTATGAATACGAAGTCGAGCTGCTGACGGCGGAGGGCGTGGTGCGCGAAATCAAGCTCGACGCCAGTACCGGCGCCCTGCTCAAAGACGAGGAAGATGACTGAATGCGCCTGTTGCTTGTCGAGGACAACGTGCCGCTGGCCGATGAACTGACAGCTACCCTGCAACGCCAGGGCTACGCGGTCGATTGGCTGGCCGATGGCCGCGATGCGGCCTACCAGGGCCAGTGCGAGCCGTACGACCTGATTATCCTCGACCTCGGCCTGCCGGGGCTGCCGGGCCTCGACGTGTTGGCCCAGTGGCGGGCAGCCGGCCTGGTTACGCCTGTGCTCATCCTCACGGCGCGAGGCTCGTGGGCCGAACGTATCGAGGGGTTGAAGGCTGGTGCCGACGACTACCTCAGCAAACCCTTCCACCCCGAAGAACTGCAATTGCGTATCCAGGCGCTGCTGCGCCGCGCCCGTGGCCTGGCCAACCAGCCAACGCTGGAGGCGGCGGGCCTGCACCTGGACGAGCGCCGCCAGTGCGTGAGCCGTGAGGGTGTGGACATCCAGTTGACGGCTGCCGAATTCCGCCTGCTGCGCTACTTCATGCTGCACCCGCAGCAGATCCTCTCCAAGACCCACCTGGCCGAGCACCTGTACGACGGTGAAACCGAGCGCGACTCCAACGTCCTGGAAGTGCATGTCAACCATCTGCGCCGCAAGCTGGGGCGCAGCGTGATCGAAACCCGCCGCGGTCAGGGTTACCTCTACGCCGGTAGCGCTGCATGAAGTCGATCCAGGCACGCCTGAGCCTGGGCCTGGTGGCTGTGCTGGTGGTGGTGGGGGTGGTGCTGGCGCAGCTTACGCTGTGGTTGTTCGAAGCTGGCCTGCAGCGCTACCTGGAAAACGGCCTGCGCAATGAAAGTGAAACCCTGCTGGTGGCGCTGGTGCGAGGGCCCTCCGGGCTGCAACTGGACGAACGGCGTATCTCGGCCGCCTACCAACGGCCGTTTTCTGGCCACTACTTTCGCATTGATTTCGACCAGGGCACCTGGCGGTCGCGCTCGTTGTGGGACATGAACATGCCCAAGCCTTCCGCCCCTGGCCTGTCCGACCGGCACGAGCTGGGCCCCGAGGGCCAGGAATTGCTGACCCTGCGCGCCGACTACCGGCGACTGGGCCAGGATATCTCGATCAGTGTCGCGCAAGATTACTCACCGGTACGCGAGGGGTTCCGCCGCCTGCAGCAGATCGGCCTGGGTATGGGGCTGGTGGCGTTGGCCTTGGTGCTGGTACTGCAGCGCATCACCGTTACCCGGTCGCTGCGGCCGCTGGAACGTGCCCGGCGGCAGATTGCGCAGTTGCAGCAGGGCCAGCGCTCGCAGCTGGACGACGAGGTGCCCAGCGAACTGGCACCGTTGGTGGGGCAGATCAACCACCTGCTCAATCATACCGAAGATAGCCTGCGCCGCTCGCGCAATGCCCTAGGCAACCTGGGCCATGCGTTGAAAACACCGTTGGCGGTGTTGCTGAGCCTGGCGTCCAGCGACCGGCTGCACGGGGTGCCTGGGTTCAGCGGGCAGATGCGTGAGCAGTTGGAGCAGATCCAGCAGCGCCTGGCGCGCGAACTCAACCGTGCGCGCCTGGCCGGCGATGCCTTGCCCGGCGCCCAGTTCGATTGTGACGCCGAGCTGCCGGGGCTGCTTGGCACACTCGGCATGATTCACGGTGAGGGCCTGCGGCTGGAACGTGACGTGCCCGCCGGGCTGTTGCTGCCCTGGGACCGGGAAGACAGCCTTGAGCTGCTGGGCAACCTGCTGGATAACGCCTGCAAGTGGGCGGACAGTGAAGTGCGCCTGGGGATCGCTTCCACGGCCGGCGGGTACCAACTGTGGGTGGACGACGATGGCCCTGGTATCCCGGAAAGCCGCCGGCAGCAGGTGCTTGAGCGCGGTTCGCGGCTGGACGAACAGGTCGACGGCCACGGCCTGGGGTTGGGTATCGTGCGCGATATCTGCGACGCCTGGGGTGGAACCCTGTCGCTCGCGCTGAGCCCCCTGGGTGGCTTGCGAGTCACGCTCGACCTGCCGCGCAAGGGAGGCTGAAGCGGGGCTCCCATCCTCAACGTCCGGCTTCGCGGTGCAAGAAAATTGCACCTGAAGCGCATTTTTTTGAATTGGTTCGGTGGCGTTGGCCCGTGCAGAATCCCGCCCTTGAGCGAACCCGTTGCTCAATGACAAGGCGCTGTACGGTTGCCCATTCCCTGCACAAGATAGATCCAATATCCGATGCCCGCCTCACGACCCCCTAATCGCCTGCACCGATGGCTGCCAGCGCCCCTGAATACGCCGCCGAAAGAATGGCTGCGTGCAGGTGTTGGCGCACTCCTGGGTTTATTCCTCGCCGGCTGGGTGACCAGTTTGGTATTCGGCCCCGCCATTGCCTTGCATCTGCTAGGCCCTCTGGCTGCCTCGGCGGTGCTGGTGTTCGCCGTGCATTCCGGCCCGTTGGCTCAGCCTTGGCCCGTGGTGGGTAGCTACGCATTGGCTGGCATCATCGGGCTGGCCATGCGGCAATCCTGCGGGCCTGAGCTGTGGGTGGCGGCCAGCGCCCTGGGCGTTTCGATACTGGTGATGTGTCTGATGCGCTGCCTGCACCCGCCCGGTGGCGGTGTTGCGGTGAGCGTGGTGCTTGCCGACCCAGGGCTCACCGCCATGGGCGAGCACCTGCTGGAGCCAGTGCTGTTGAACGCAGGGGTGCTGGTAGTCGTGGCCATCCTCTACAACCGTTGCACGGGCGCGGCTTACCCAAAAGGCCTGGCCTCGCGCAAGGACCTGCACCACACCCAGGACCCGCCCCCCCGCGAACGGGTTGGCGTACGGGGTGAAGACCTGGACCAGGCCCTGGAGGCCCTCGGTGAGTTCGTCGATGTCAGCCGTGATGAACTGGAGCAGATCATCCTGGCGACCGAGCAGCAGGCGCTGCGGCGCAGCCTGGGCGGTTTGACCGCAGCCTCGGTAATGTCTCGTGACGTGCAGTTTGCCACCCCTGACATGCCGCTGGCGCAAGCCTGCAAGCGCCTGGCCGGCCATCACGTAAAAGCGCTGCCGGTGCTGGCCAACGGTGAACTGGTGGGCATCGTCACCGTCAGCGACCTGCTCGGCCCCGCCATGCGACCGCAGCGGCAAGGCTGGCGTCGGCTGTTGGGCGGTGAAGTGCTGCGCCTGGAGCAGGTGATGAGCCGCCAGGTGGTGAGCGTCGACAGCAGGGCCCCGCTGGATACCCTGCTGCCCTTGTTGTGTGAACGAGGCTTGCATTGCCTGCCGGTACTGGAGGCCGGGCGCCTGGTCGGCGTCATCACTCAGACCGATGTGATCGCGGGCCTGCAGCGCCAGGTGCTCAGCCAGGCAAAGGCGTCAGATAGCCGGGTCCCAACGCTGTGACCAGTCACTTTGGTCTGCGGCCACCAGGCGCCTCAACGTGGCGCACGCCTGTTGCAGTGCTGCGCTGTCGCGCTCGCGTGAATACACCAGGTAGGTCGGGTAGGTGAACTCGGGTGCTTGCGGCACCCGCTCGAACACGCCACTGTCCAGGTAAGCCTGCACCACCCGCGTGCGGAAATAGCCACTGCCGCCCTGGTCGAGGATGAACTGCAACGCCAGCGGGCCAAGGTTGAAGCTCAGTGCTGCCTGCGCGCACTCCGGCAGCGCCGCGTCGTGCTGCCTGCGAAAGGCATCTCCCCAGTCGATGTACACGTAGGGTTCAGGCCGATCCACCCGGCGGATGCGGATGAGTTTTTCTTCCATCAACTGCTCCACCTGCAACCCCGGGCCGTAGCTGGGCTGGTACACCAGCGCGGCATCCAGCAGGCCCATTTCCACCTTGCGCAGCAGCGCGTCGCCGTCGCTGACCTCACTGCGTATGGCGTAGCCGTGCAGCTCGCGGTGCAGGGCAATGACCCAGCCCAGCATCATCGGGTTGCCAAGGCTTACTTCCCCACCCACGTGCAGCATCTGCTGGCAGCCCCGAGGCAGCGGCAGCTCGCGGCGCGCGGCCTCCCAGGTCTGCACCAGCTGGCTGGCGTAGCTGACGAACGCCTCGCCGTCAGGGGTCAGGCTGGCGCCGCTGCGGCCACGGACGAACAGCTGGCAGCCCAGTTGTTGCTCGAGGCGCTGTACCCGCGCTGTGACGGCCGTTTGCGAGACGAACAGGCGTTCGGCAGCGGCCACCAGGCTGCCGCTGCGGACGATTTCCAGAAAGGTACGGGCCTGATCGATGTCCATGGTGCCGCCTCGTCAAGGGAGCGCCCATTCTAGTGGAAAGGCACTGAGCGGGGTAAAGGCAGGCCGTGGTAGGTGCTCGCACCTGATCGCTGCAAATTTGCAGGTCGGTTAGGCCTTTAGCCGCCTGGCGCGCCGGGTCAGCCCGGCCATACTCAGTATTCGCCCTTCAATAACAACAACGATCGGGTTCATTGCACATGAGCTACCAGCACAGCTACGCACACTCCATCGCCGACCCGGCTGCCTTCTGGGCTGAACAGGCCCGGTCGATCGCCTGGTATCGCGCCCCTGCCATCACCCTGCAGGACAATGCCGACGGCACGCATCGCTGGTTCGGTGATGGCCGTCTGAACAGCTGTTACCTCGCCCTGGACCATCAGATCGAACAGGGCAGGGGGCAACAACTGGCGTTGGTCTACGACTCACCTGTCACCGGTGCGCAGCAAGCGTACACCTACCTTGAGCTGCGCGATGAGGTAGCCCGCCTGGCTGGGTTGCTGAGCCAGCTGGGGGTGAAGAAGGGCGACGGGGTGATCATCTACATGCCGATGGTGCCCCAGGCCGCTATGGCCATGCTCGCCTGCGCCCGCATTGGCGCGGTGCATTCGGTGGTGTTTGGCGGCTTCGCAGCCAACGAGCTGGCGCTGCGTATCGACGACGCGCGCCCAACCCTGCTGCTCACAGCCTCTTGCGGGCTCGAGTTCGACCGGGTGATCGAATACAAGCCTCTGGTCGACCGCGCGTTGCAACTGGCCCAGCACCAGCCGCGCCATGTGCTGGTGTTGCAGCGGCCACAGGCGCAGGCACCGCTGCAACCAGGGCGAGACCTGGACTGGGCCGAGGCGCTTGTGGGCGCAGTGCCCGTCGCCCCGGTGGTGCTCGACGCTGGCGATCCGCTGTACATCATGTATACCTCGGGCACCACCGGCAAACCCAAAGGCATCGTGCGGGAAAACGGTGGCAACGCTGTGGCCCTGCGCTATGCCATGCACAACATCTACGGCATGCAGCCCGGTGATGTGTGGTGGGGCATATCGGACGTCGGCTGGGTGGTGGGCCACTCGCTGATCGTCTACGGGCCGTTGATGTGCGGTTGCACCACGGTGTTTTACGAGGGCAAGCCAATCCGCACCCCGGACGCTGCCGCCTACTGGCGCGTCGTGCAGCAGTACAAGGTCAACGGCCTGTTCTGCGCACCCACCGCCATGCGCGCTATCCGCAAGGAAGACCCGGAAGGCGAGCTGCTAGGCCAGTACGACCTGAGTTCGCTGCGTCAGTTGTTCCTGGCCGGAGAAAAGCTCGATTCCAGCACCCACCAATGGCTGGAGCGCGTTACCGGTAAACCGGTGCACGACCACTGGTGGCAAACCGAAACCGGCTGGCCCGTCACCGCGCCGTGCGTAGGCCTTGAAGGCAGTGCGGCCAGGCCGGGCTCGAGCAACCGCGCAGTGCCGGGTTACCACGTGCGCGTGCTAGATGACGAGGGCCATCTGCTGGGCACCCACCAGCAGGGCGCCATCGTGATCGCACTGCCCTTGCCCCCAGGGTGCAGCCAGACGCTGTGGGGGGACCACGACCGTTACCTGCAGGCCTACCTGCACACTTACCCTGGTTACTACCACACCGGCGACGGCGGCTTCCTGGACGACGACGGCTTTGTCTACATCATGGGGCGCACGGACGACGTCATCAATGTGTCCGGGCACCGGCTGTCCACAGGGGAAATGGAAGACCTGGTGGCACGCCACGCGGCGGTTGCCGAATGCGCGGTGATCGGCGTGCATGACGATATCAAGGGGCAGGTGCCGCTCGCCCTGGTCGTGTTGAAAGATGGCGCGGGCACTACCGAGGCGCAGTTGCTGGCAGACCTGGTGGCCAGAGTGCGTGAAGAAATCGGTGCGCTGGCCTGTTTCAACCGGGTGCGGCTGGTGCGGCGGTTGCCCAAGACGCGTTCGGGCAAGATTCTGCGGGCGTTGCTGCGCAAAATTGCTGACGGGCAGGCCTACATACCACCCTCTACCCTGGACGATCCCGCCGTGCTTCAGGAAATCGAAACGGTGCTGGCCGAGCTGCCTAAAGCGGTGTGAAAACAGTGCCGGTCAGGTCGGGCCAGGGCCGACCTGATGCAATTGCCCCAACCGGCTTCGGGTACGCATCAGGTCGGCGATGGCGCCATCCAGGCTGTCTGCCAGCGGACGCTTGCCAATGACGGTCACCTGGCGATCGTGGTCGTACAAAACATCCACCAGATTGACGAAGCGCTGCTGCGCCGCCAGCGAACAGTCCGCCAGGTCGTCCAGCCCGTCGATGATCCATTCACTGAACTGGCGGGCGAGCGCCAGGTAGTCGATCACGGCGGTAGGCTGCTCGCACAAATCGTCGAAAGTGAACATCACCCGTGTGCCATCCACGGCCCTGGCACGCAGTGAACGGTTGTTGATGTGCAGCACCCCGGGTGCCGCCTCGGGCAGTTTCAGGGCCAGGCGCTGCCCGGCATCGCCTGGCCATACATAGTGGCCGCGGGTGAAACACTGGTGTTCGCGGTTGGCCGGCAGGCTGCGAAAGTCGATGTCCCCGCCCACTTCCATGACCTGCATGCGGGTGTTGATCAGGCGGATGACAGGCAGGAAGCGCTCATGGTAAAGCGGGTTGGGCAGCAGCCCTTCCGGCGCATAATTGGAGGTGACCAGCAGGTAGATGCCGCGAGCGAACAAGGCATCGAACAGGCGCTTAAGCAGCATGGCATCACCAATGTCATGCACATGGAACTCGTCGAAGCACAGCACCTCGCACTCGCCGATCAATTCGTCGAGGGTAGCGGCCATGGCGTCGTCCAGGGCGCGGTGGCGGTGCATGCCCTGGTGCAGTCGGGCGAAAAAGTCATGAAAGTGCAGGCGTAGCTTTGCCTGCACAGGCACAGCCTGGAAGAAGCCGTCCAGCAGCCAGCTTTTACCGCGCCCGACCGCGCCATGCAGGTAAAGGCTAGGCGGCTGCCCCTGCTCAAACTGGCTCAACTGCTGTGCCATGCACGCAATCACTCGCCGCTGACCGTCGCTCAACGCGTAGCCACGGCTCTGGGCTTTTTCCTCGAACCACGTCAGCAGTGCATGACGGTCAGCGTCGGCAGGGCGCAGGCGTTGGCCAAGCTGGCGTAGCGGGGCAGGGATCCAGGCAGGCACGAACTGAGCTCCTTGGGCAATAAACGGGCGCCCGGAAGCTTGCCCGAGTGCCGCGGATTTGACCAATAGAGAAAGTGACCGTCAACCATCACTTACCGCGATAGGTCACCACCGGCAAAACCCCGATCTCAGGCTTTACGTTCCAGCTGGCGCTCGATCATGTACTTCACCGCAAGCCGGCGTTCCTTGAGGTGGCGCAGGTCCTCATCGACGAAGTTGCCGGCCGAAATCGACTCGGCTGCAAGCACCTGGTTATCGATGTCGACGTACTCGTCCAGCAAGCGGTCCAGCGTCTGGTCCTGCTGACGACGCTGCTGGACGATTTCACGGGGGTAGTGCAAGTCCTGATACAGGTCGTGAGAAACAGGCATAGGGTCCTCCTTGGTCACTGCGTTGGGGTTATCTGATTTGAAGGAGCGAATGCGATTGTGTTGAGGTGCGGCGGCAGGAATGCGACGAGCGGTAAATCTTTTTTGCTGCTAATGACTAAGCCGCTGTTTTTTTGGCATTTTTTTTCGATTAGGGGCTTCACAGGCAGCAACATTGTTGTTAAAGTGCCGCGCATTCCAAGACAACAACACGTTGTCACCTTATTGGGATTATCCGGGCAGCGGTTGCTGCATCTGATACAGGGGCGTCGCCAAGCGGTAAGGCAGCAGGTTTTGATCCTGCCATGCGTTGGTTCGAATCCAGCCGCCCCTGCCATTTTCTGAGATCAAAACATCTTTCCAGTGCTTATCACGTAAGCGCTGGTTTCGTCGTTTTTGTCGTTTGGCACTCGGTATGTGGGCGAGTCGGGGCTGAGTGGCCCCGACTGCACAGGTTTACCCCGGTACGCCCAGCATTTCGTCCAGTGCCCTGGCCAGGTCGTCCGCCTGAACGGGCTTCTGGATCACAACGCTGCCCGGAAGGTCCAGGCCTTGCAGCTCTGCATAGCCGGTTAGAAATACCACAGGTAGCTGGGGGAAGCGTTCGCGAGCGGCAACGGCAAGCTGCGCACCGTTGAACTCCGGCATGGCAAAGTCGGTGAGCAGCAGGTCGATACCGTCATCCAGAAGCGCCAGTGCCTGCTCGCCACTGTGCGCCTGGCGCACCTCATAACCGTACTGGCGCAACACGTCGCCAAGCATGTCGCGCACCAGGTGGTCGTCGTCTACCAACAACACGGTGCGGTTGCTGCCGCTGTCGCTGATGGACTGGCTAACCACCGGGGTGGCAGGCTCGCTGATAATGTGGTCCTTGACTGCCGGCAGGTAGACGGCCACCTGAGTGCCGCGCCCCGGGGTGGTTTCGATGCGCACACCGCCGCCAGACTGCTTGGCGAAACCGAATACTTGGGCCAGGCCCAAGCCAGAGCCTTTGCCGATGTCCTTGGTAGTGAAAAATGGCTCGAACACCTTGGCCACCACCTCTTCGCTCATGCCGCAGCCTGTGTCGCGGATGCTCAGCATTACGTACTCACCAGGGTCCGGATCTTCCGGGCGCTGAGGTGGGGTGTCGATGCGCGTGTTGCGGGTCACCAAGGTCAACTGGCCGCCATCGGGCATGGCATCGCGAGCGTTGATGGCCAGGTTGAGGATGATCATCTCGGTCTGGGTGGGGTCGGTCAGGGCCTGCCACAGCGCCCGGTCCAGGTCCAGGCGCACCGAAACGTTGCCACCCAGCGTACGCCGCAGCAGTTCTTCCAGGCCATCGAGGGTGCGGTTGAGGTTGAGGGGTACTGGCTCCAAGCGCTGACGGCGGGAGAATGCCAGCAACTGCGAAGTCAGCTTGGCCCCGCGCTCACCCGCTTCACGCACGTGGGTCAGGCGGGAGCGTGCCTTGTCGAGGTCACCTTTGTTCAGGTCCCGCTCCAGGAAGCTCGCGCCAGTGAGGATCACCGTGAGCAAATTGTTGAAGTCGTGGGCAACCCCCGCGGTCAACTGGCCAACGGCTTCAAGGCGCTGCATTTGCTGCAGTGCGGCCTCGATTCGTTCGCGTTCGCTGATCTGTTCGCGCAGGCGGGCGTTGGCATCGGCCAGGCCCACTGCAGCTTCACGCTCGCTGGTGATATCCCGCGCCACCACGTACAGCAGGGTATCTTCCGGCACCACTACCCACGACAGCCAGCGTTGTTGGCCGCCGGCATGCAGAATGCGCCCGACGAAGCGGGCACTGGTGCGGCCATGGGCGAGGGCAGCCAGCTCGGTGAGCAGCAGTTCCTGGTCGGGTTCGGGGAGCAGGTGCAGCAGCGATGACTGGCTCAGGCGTTCGCGAGACAGCCCCAGGCTGGCTTCCCAGGCAGGGTTGAGCGCCACCGGGGTGAGGTCTTTGTTGAGTACGGCCAGCAGGTCCTGGGACAGCTCCCACCCCCGGTCACGCTCGCGGGTGCGGCGTTCAACCCGTTCGCCAAGCATCTCGTTGAGCTGGCGCAGCGCCTGTGTGGCTACCCGCTGGGCGTGAATATCCTGCAGTACGCCGGAGAACCGCACGCACTTGCCGTCCACGAACAGGCTCTGACCACTGCTGAGCAGCCAGCGCGGTTCCTGGCCGTTTGGCTGGATGATCCTGAATTCCATGCGGTAGTGGCCGCCGTTCTCGGGAAGCATGGCCTGCTCTACCGCATCACGCACTGCCGGTACGTCCTCGGAATAGATACCGGCGTAAAACACTTCCAGGCTCATTTCAGTGGCGGGGGGCAGCCCGAACAGTGTCTTGGCGCGGTCGTCCCAGACCAGCAGGCCCTCCTGCGGTCGCAGGTCCCAGGTGCCCATGCCGGCAGCGTTGATGGCGATGCGTGCACGCGCCTCCACGTCGGCCAGGGCCTCTTCAGCCCGACGACGGCGCTGACGCTCCTGCACTTCGGTGAGGGCGCGGCGTACGGCCTTGGGCAGCAACGGCAGGTTCTTTTTCAGTACGTAATCGGTAGCACCCAGGCGGATCATCTCCACCGCATGCTCTTCGCCGTAGATACCGGACAGGAAAATGAACGGCACGTCCGGCGCCAGTCGCTGGGCGATGGACAGCACGTCGGTACCCGACGAGCCGGGCAGTACGCAATCGCACAGGATCAGGTCGTAGCGCCCGTCGCGCAGGGCATTTTCGACACCCGTGTGGTCGAATACTAGGTGCGACTGAACGTGCAGCCCGCTGCGCTCCAAGCGCATCAGGGTCAGCTCGGCATCCATCGAGCTGTCTTCGACCATCAGTAGGTTCAGCGGGGTAGACTGCATCGTTGCATGAGCCTCAGTTGCCGCGGCGGGTCAAGCGCAGGGAGCCAGGTGGTGGCTCGTTCAGCACGGCCCAGAAGACACCGAGGTCGGAAATGGCGGCGACGAATTCCTTGAACTCGACTGGTTTGACCACGTAGGCGTTCACGCCCAGTTCATAGGCACGCAGCAGGTCGGGCTCTTCGCGCGAAGACGTCAGCATCACGGTCGGGATGCTGCGCAGCTCAGCCGTGGCGCGCACTTCCTTGAGCACCTCGAGGCCATCGACTTTCGGCAGTTTCAGGTCCAGCAGCAACACGGCAGGGTTGCCGTCGTCGCGGTCGGCGTAGGCGCCACGGCGCAGCAGGTAATCGAGGGCATCGGCGCCGTCGCGCAACACGATGACTTCGTTGGCCAACTGGCTACGCTCCAGGGCCAGGAGCGTCAGCTCCAGGTCCCGAGGGTTGTCTTCGACCAGCAGGATGGGTTTGAGCATGATGGTAACGGTACCTCAGTGTGTCGCGGGGTGGCGCGGTAGAGTGAAATGGAAGCTGGCGCCTTTGTCGATCTGGCCATCGGCCCAGACGCGGCCGTCGTGGCGTTCGATGATACGGCGCACGCTCGCCAGGCCTATCCCTGTGCCTTCGAAGTCTTCCATGCGGTGCAGCCGCTGGAACACCCCGAACAGCTTGTTGGCGTACGCCATGTCGAAGCCAACGCCGTTATCACGGATGCACACCTCGACTTCCTCGGCATGCTGCACGGCAAACACCTCGATGCGGGCAGGCGTGCGCCCACGTGTGTATTTGATGGCATTGGCCAGCAGGTTGTTCAACGCCAGGTTGATGAAGGCGGGGTCTCCGTAAACCTTGGGCAAGGGCGCAATGGTCCAGATGATTTCACGCCCCGCGTAATCCGGTGCGAGTTCTGCACGGATGGCATCGATCAAGGCATTGAGGTCTACATCTGACATGCGCAGCGCTGAGCGGCCCATTTGTGAAAAATGTAGCAAATTGTCGACAAGGCTGCCGGCAAAATGAGCGGCTTCGCCGATATGCTGCAAGAAGCGCTTGCCGCGCTCGCTGAAGCCGGGGCCTTCGATTTCGCTGAGCAGTTCGGTGTAGCCGGCAATGTGCCTAAGCGGCGCACGCAGGTCATGGGACACGCTGTAGGAGAACGCCTCCAGCTCCTTGTTGGAGCGGCGCAGTTCACCCGCCAGTTGGGCCATTTCTTCGGCTTTGCGCAGCACGATGCCCATCACGGCCGTACGCAGTTCGCTGACCCCCTCCACAATCAGTGGGTCCCACGGGGCGCAATAGCCGCTCAGTTGTTCCTGCCAGCGCTCGAAGCTGTGCCGCGGGTCCAGGTTACCTTGCGGCCCCACCCGCTTGGTCGGCTGCCCCGCCCATTCAACGGTGCGCACCTGCTCGGGCCGGAACCACAGCAGGTAATGGGAATGGATCTGCGAGATAGCCACCGCCAGTATGCCGCCCACATGGTTGCCAAGTTCAGGCAACTCGTCCACGTCCCGGCGCGCATTGTCGGTATGAAAGACGTGACCGCCGGTACGTCGGGACAACCAGTGCACCAGGGCAGTGACCTGCGACTCGGGTGGTGTCTGGCCATACAGGTCGCAACGGTCTGCAGAGATCACGGCAGCGCCCTGGGCATCGGCAAACGCCAACAACACCTCGGGCAGGGCGTGCAGCCCTTCGTTGACACTGTCATGGTCAGCCATGGACGAAATCATCCGCACGATGTGCTGGCGCAACCCCAGCAGGCGCTGCGTGTCGGCGTGCGACTCGCGGGATTCAATCTGCAGCGACAGCACACTGGCCAGCAGTTCGCAGGCGGTGCGGGTACGCAGGTCGACCGGGCGAGGCTGCGCGTTGTGGCAGGAGATCAGCCCCCACAGCTTGCCATCCACCACGATCGACAGCGACATGGAGGCCAGTGTGCCCATGTTGCGCATGTATTGCAGGTGTACCGGCGACACGCTGCGCAGGCTGGCAAAGCTCATGTCCAGCGGTTTTCCGCTGAGCGGGTTGGTGCCCGGCACCAGCGGTGACGGCTGGTAGTTGGCATCTTCGATGACGCGGATGCGGTTGACCCGGTACAACTCACGGGCCTGGGCAGGAATGTCGGATGCAGGGAAGCACAAGCCCATGAAGCTGGGGTAATCGGGGTCGGCGACCTCCGCCAGCACTTGCCCATTGCCTTCGGCGTCGAAGCGATAGGCCTTCACCCGGCCAAAACCGGTGACGCGCTTGAGCTGCAGCACCGTCTGGTGCAGCAGTTCTTCAAGGGTGCCAGCCAGATGCACGGTGCTTATGAAGTTGCGCACCAAGGGGTAATAGTCGCCCTGCGAGGCCAAATCTTCCGGCAGACGTGGCGCCTCCAACTCGACGATCAGCGCCTGATCATGGCGGTGGGCCAGCAAGTGCAATGCTTGACGGTATGGAGCGCCTTCGCGAAGTTGCACGTCGCCGATATGAAACGGGAAAACCTCATCTTGAGGAAGCCTGCCTAGATGCGCGCGCAAATCGAAGTCGCCAGTGACAACGTCACTGAAGGGCGAACCAACCAGCGATGCAGCGGATATGCCTAACCACTGTTGGGCGTTCTCGCTCGCCTGCAACACCCTCAGGTCATTTTCATCAAGCACAAGCAGAAAACCATGGGGCTGAATGCTGCCGGGAATCTGGATAGGTTCCTGGGCACAGCGCTCCACCGCCTGGGCCAGCGTCAAGTCTGTCGTCATTGATGAAAACGCTCCTGTCGATTAGGTCCATGCATGCCGCATGAGTCTGGGCAGGATGATGGTGATACACCCTATCAGAATATCGCTCGGGTTGCCGTTGTTTGCCAATTTGAGCGCGCCGTCTGCAAAGCGTTCGGCTCAGTGCGTTGGGGTGTATCGCGTGCCCTATCGCTTTTTTGCTAATACCAAAAAACGGCATCCCCGCCCGTTTGCCCATGCGCCTCACTGCTACGCTCAAGCCCAGCATAGATCGACAAGGGCCGAACAGGGAGGTTACGCCATGAGCCGCGCTTCGCTGCTGCTGTTGACTGTAGGGCCGCTGCTGGTCCTGGGTGGTGTAGCGCACGGCAGCAGTAGCGGGTTCATCCAGGCACGGCTGGTAATCAGCGCTGCCTGCATGATCAGCAGCGACATGACCATCCCTGCAGCGGTGGTTACCCCTGATCCAGCAGGTTCAGGCGAGCGCCAGCCGGACTGGGCTTCTGCGCTGCGTGGCCTGTTCGGCGATGTCGGGCCGGGCAGCCTGCAGATCAGCTGTACCCCCGAAGTGCGGGCCTTCAATGTGCATATCAACGGCGGCCTGAACGGTGATGATGGCATCCGCCGCCTTAGCAATGGGCGCGAGTTGCTGCCCTACCAACTGGCCGTCGACCCAAGCGGCTACAGCCGCTACGACGTCGGCCAACCCCGTGCGTTCACCATCGGTACTACCCGGCAGGTACCCATCCCCATCTACGGTGTGCTGGTAGCGCAACCCCATGCACTGCCGGCCGGGCTCTACCGCGACACCCTGAGAGTGACATTGGACTGGTAGCAACCCAAGGAGACGTCAATGCGAACCCACCTCTCATGCTGCATCCTGGCCGGCCTGTGCCTGGCACTGGCTTCACCCGCGCAGGCCGCGACCACCGCCGGCACCATCAATTCCACGCTGACGCTGATCGCAGCCTGCCAGGTCAATGGCAGCTCGGGCACGTCGGGGTTGAACTTCGGCAGTTTGAACTTCGGCACGCAGGATGCCCTGTTCGGCACCGCCAATGCCCAGGTGCTGGGAGGGGCCGGTGGCGCCCTGAGCGTGCTGTGTTCGGCAGGAACAGTACCGGCCATCCGGGTGCGGGCCGGGGCTCACGACGGCCAGTCCAGCGGTGGCACACGGGCGCTGGCTGACGGTGCGGGCAACTTCGTGCCCTACGACTTCTACACCGATGCCGGGCGCACGCAGCTGCTCGCCATCGATGGCACCATTACCCTGCCGACCAGCACCGGGGTGGCGCAGACCGTCAATTTGTATGGCCAGGCACGTGGCAAGGCCGGGCTGCCTGCCGGTGTCTACACCGACACGGTGGCGGTCGAACTGACGTTCTGAACCATGCGCGCAAGGTTTGTGGGGTACTTCGCCGGGTTAGGCCTGTTGCTGGCAGCGCCGCTGGACGCAGCCACGGTCAGCAGCTTCACCGTGTCGGCTCAGGTCGTGCCGGGGTGCCTGGTGGTGGGCGGCGCTACCCAGTACGGCACGCTGGATTACGGCAGCCAGTCAGCGCTGTCCACCGCCACGCTCACTGCGGCAATTGGGGGTGCCACCGTCACCCTTCAGTGCACGCCGGGTGTGGCATTGAGCATGAGCCTGGATGGGGGCCAGAACGGCGCAGGCGGCGCGCGCAATCTCAAGCGGGCGGGTGGCGCGCAGTTGCTGAGCTATCAGCTGTACCGGGATGCGGCGTTGGCCCAGGGCCTGGGTATCGGGCAGAGCGTGGGTGTCGCATACACCGACCCTGCGGCGGTCAAACTGGCGTTGTACGGGCGGGTGCAATTGCCCGGCAACCTGCCGCCTGGTACCTATTCCGACGTGGTGCAAGTCACTTTCAGCTGGTAGCCAACCCGGTTGCCACGCGCAGAGTCCAGGGAGGGCTCCATGAAACCAGGCAGAACAGGCAGGTGCTGGTGGCTGATGCTGATGTACTGGGCCAGCTTTCAGGTGGGGGCTGCAACGTCTGTGCTCATCTGGCCCATCGACCCGGTGCTGGAGGCCGGCCAGAAAGCCGGCGCGCTATGGCTGGAAAACCGTGGCACCGTGGCGGCCAACCTGCAGGTGCGCGTGTTCGCCTGGCGTCAGCTGGAGGCCAAGGAGCAGTTCAAGCCCCAGCGCGAGATCATCGGCAGCCCACCGGTTGCCACACTCGCCCCCGGGCAGAAGCAGTTGATCAGGCTGACACGCACCGGCGCCGCGCCGGCCGGCCAAGAGCAGGCCTACCGCATCGTGATCGACGAAATCCCGCCCGTGATCCCGCTGGACAAGGCCGACGCGGGGACGATGGCAGCGATACGCCTGCAGATGCGCTACTCGGTCCCGTTGTTCGTGTACGGCGAGGGATTGCGGGGCAAGCCGGACCCTGCCGACCCGCGCGCAGCGCAGGGCGTGGGCAAGCCTCAGCTGACCTGGCGCCCGGTAACGGTACAGGGCAAACCTTATGTGGAGCTGCGCAATGTCGGCCCGGTGCATGCACGCCTGACCGATGCCGTGCTACAGCACGGCGCGCAGAGTAGGCCGCTGGCCGATGGGTTGCTGGGGTATGTGCTGCCTGGCGCCACCATGCAGTGGCCAGCCCCTCAGGCGCTTGGCGCCGGCAGTGTGCTGAAAGCCCGGGTGAACGGGCAGGGCGACGCCGTTATCAGTCGGCAGTAAGGATGCCGCATTGGCGTGCGGTGCAGGGGCCAGGGAGGGCCCGGCGATGGTGGGTACCCGCGAGTGAAGCGCTGCACGACGGCCTGCAGTGGGTGCCTGCTGCTGGTCATGGCTGGGCAGCTAACGCCATGGGTGCTGGCGGACGAGCTGCCCCCGCCGCCCACCGAACTGTCGGCGGTGGCCGACGCTACCCTTTATCTGGATCTGTTGGTGAATCAGATGCCCAAGGCTGAACTGGTGCCGGTGCAACAGCGCGCCGGGCAGTTATACGTGGACAGCGCCGTGTTGCAGGCAGCGGGGTTGAACCTGCCAGGCAGCCCGGTCGGCGAGGTGTCGCTGGAGGGGGTTGCGGGTCTTCACAGTGACTACGATACCCAGAACCAGCGCCTGCTGTTGCAGGTGCCTGCCGCGTGGTTGCCTGATCAGCAGGTAGGGGATCGCACCCTGTACCCGCCCAGTGAGGCACGCAGCAGCTTTGGCGCATTGTTCAATTACGACCTGTACCTGAACGACACCGATGATGCGGGCACCTACCTGGCAGCGTGGAACGAACTGCGCGTGTTCGACCGTTGGGGCACGCTGTCGAGCACCGGCCAGTGGCGAAGCGCATTCAACGACAGGGGCCGGCGCAGTTCACGCGAGGGTTTTCTACGCTACGACACCACCTGGCGTTTCACCGATGAGCACCGCCTGCTGACCTACGAAGCGGGGGACCTGATCACCGCGGCACTGCCTTGGAGCAGCTCGGTACGCCTGGGTGGCCTGCAGGTGGCCCGCGACTTTGCAGCACGGCCAGACCTGGTGACCTACCCGTTGCCGGCCTTCGCCGGGGAGGCGGCTGTGCCCACCTCGCTGGAGCTGTTCATCAATGGTTACCGGTCCAGCACTGCGCAATTGCAGCCTGGCCCGTATACGCTGACCAACGTTCCGTTCATCAATGGGGCGGGTGAGGCTGTGGTGGTGACCACCGACGCCCTGGGCCGGCAAGTGTCCACCACGTTGCCGTTCTACGTGACCAGCAGCCTGCTGCAGAAGGGCATGTCGGACTACGCGCTGGCGGCCGGTAGCCTGCGCCGCGACTACGGTGTGCGCGATTTCGGCTATGGCCCGGGCGTGTCATCGGCCAGCCTGCGCCACGGCCTGAGTGACACCTTTACCCTGGAAACCCACGCCGAAGTTGCGCCTTCGCTGACGTTGGGCGGGCTGGGCGGCAACCTGCGCGCGGGCCAGTTCGGCGTTATCAATGGGGCGCTGACGCAAAGCCGTTTCCAGGGCGGCCAAGGGCATCAACTGGCATTGGGTTACCAATACAACAGCCAGCACCTTGGCTTCAGCTACCAACGGCTGCAGCGTCGCGGCGACTATGCCGACCTCACACGCGTCGACAGGCCCGATATGCAACTGAGCCGCAGCAGCGAGCAGCTAACGGTCAGCCTGAACCTGAACGAATACGGCAACGTAGGCGCAGGCTATTTCGATGTGCGCGCCGGCGACGGCACCCGTACCCGTCTGTTCAACCTTAGCTACAGCAGGCCGTTATGGGGCAACAGCAGCCTGTACCTGTCGGCCAACCGTGAACTGAGCAGCAGCCAATGGGCCGTGCAGGCGCAGTGGGTGATTCCGCTTGGCCTCAGCGGTACGTTGGCCATTGGCGTCGAGCGTAGCAGGGAGGGGCAAAGCTTGCAGCGCGTCAATTACAGCCACGCCACGCCGTTGGCCACCGGTGTGGGCTACAACCTGGGTTATGCCACGGGCAGTGACCGCCAGGCTTACCGTCAGGCTGACCTGACCTGGCGCCTGCAGGCGGTGCAGATGCAGGCCGGGGTTTACGGCAGCAGCGGCGCGATGACCCGTTGGGCCGACGTCAGCGGGTCGCTGGTATGGATGGGTGAGGGCCTGTTTGCCGCCAACCGCATCGATGATGCTTTTGTGGTGGTGAGCACTGCGGGCTATGCCGACGTACCGGTGCGCTACGAGAACCAGCAGGTGGGGCGTACCAATGCCAACGGCCAGCTTTTAGTGCCTTACAGCAGCGCCTACTACCGCGGCAAATATGAAATCGACCCTATGGACCTGCCGCCCGACGTGCTCGCCACCCAGGTGGAACAGCGGGTGGCCGTACGCCGTGGCAGTGGTTACTTGCTGGAGTTCGAATTGCGTCGGGTGCTGGCGGCCAGTATCGAGCTGGTGGATGCCGGGCAGCGCCACCTGAGCCTGGGCAGCCGTGTCACACACACGCAGACGGGCGCGCAGGCGGTGGTGGGTTGGGACGGGTTGGTGTATCTGGAAAACCTGGCGACCGCCAACCAGTTGCAGGTCGAGGTCGAAGGGGGTGGGCGTTGTAATGTCGAATTCACATTGCCCGACTCTGCGGGTGCCATAGCGCAAGTCGGCCCACTGGTGTGCAGATGAGTGGCCTGCCAGGCCAGGGCTGGGCACTGGTGGCGCTGCTGTGTGCCGGGCCGGCGTGGGCCAAGTGTGCGGCCGTGCCCACCACGCCAGCGCTGTTCGGCACACTCAACTCCACCCAAGTGCGCAGCGCGGTGCAATCGGCCTCCACGCTCAACGCCGGTTTGCAATGCAATGGCACTGTGCTTGGGGTGCTCAGCGCGTCTGACTCCTTCAAATTGACAGTGCAAGCCGCCACAGGCGGTTTGGTGGGCCCCAATGGCGATGTAATCGCCTACACCCTGTACGCCGATGCCACCAGCCGTTACCCGATCACCCGAGGCGTGGCGTTCGAGTACGGCCGTACCGGTATCCTCGAATTACTGGGGCTATTGGGTGGCGCGCCGAAGGCAGTACCGCTTTATCTGCGTACCCAGCTCGGCAGCAACGTGGCGGCGGGCGTGTATCAGGAGACCCTGACGTTGGGTTGGGCCTGGAATTACTGCGAAGGCATTGGCCTGGCTGGATTATGTGTTGGCCGTGACAACAGTGAGGGCGTGCAGGCCCTTACCGTCAGCCTTACCGTCACCAATGATTGCCAGATCACCACGCCCAACATCACCTTTGCCGCTGCTCCCGTGGTAACGGCCTTCGGCACGGTGGCCCAAAGCCTCAACGTTTCCTGCACCAAGGGCAGCAGCTATACCGTTGGGCTGGATGACGGGCAAAACGCCGCTGTGGGGCGTCGGCGCATGAAGTCCAGCGCCAACAACTACCTGGCCTACGACATCTTCAAAGGCGCAGGCACGGTGCGCTGGGGAGCGGCGGGCAGCGCCAGGCGTGCCAGCGCCGATGCAGACATCAACCCAGGTGCGGGCACCGGCACCGGCAGCCAGGTGTTTAACTACAACGCCAGGGTGTACACCGACCAGCCCACACCCCCGGCCGCGAGCTACTCCGACAGTGTGGTACTGGACGTTCAGTTCTGAGGCTCAGCGCAAGCGGTCGACCATGTTCGCCAGCGTATCCAGCACGGCGCTGGCCAGTGCCTTCGACCGTGCGCCCGACCAGCCGGTGACCGCATTGGGTGCGTCGTCATGGTCCTTGAAAGGCATCTCCAAGGTGAGCGACAGGCAGTCGTAGGCCATGCCGACTGCGTTGCAGGCCAGGGTGGTGTTGGCCTGGCCGGGCGCGTCGCGGGTGTAGCCGTGCTGCGTCTGGAAGTCAGCCGTCAGGCTGCACAGGGTGCTGCGGAAGTGCTCTTCAAGCTGGGCGAGGCGTGCAGAGTACCCCGGGTTGCCCTCGCAGGCGGCGGTGAACACGTGGGGGATTTCTTCGTCGCCGTGCACGTCGATGAATGCGTCCACGCCGTATTGCTTCATCTGCGCCTGGGCAAAGAACACTTCAGGCGTGAACTCGATGCTGGCGTCCTGCCAGGCGCGGTTGAGGTCTTTGCCCGGGTAGTTGGTGCGCAGGTGCCCGAGGAAGGCGCCGTCCGGGTTCATGTTGGGGATCAGGTACAGGTCAGCCTTGGCCAACAGCTGCTGAATGGTTTCGTCGTTGGCTTGAAGGCGGTCGATCACGCCTTCCATGAACCACTCTGCCATGTGCTCGCCGGGGTGCTGCTGTGCAATCAGCCATAGCTTGCGCTTGCCCGGCGCGGCGTCACCGGCCCGCAGCAGAGGGATATCACGGCCCTGCACGCTGCGGCCACTGGCCAGCAACTCGACGCCGGGCACCTGGCGGGCCCGTTCGATCAACTGGTTGTGGCGGGCGCGTGAGTAGGGCTCGAAATAGGCGAACCACATTTGTGGGTGCTCAGCTGTCACCTCGAACGACAGCGCCGTGCCGTCGAACTGGCTGGGTACGCGGAACCAGGTTTGCTGGTCATGGGAGGCAACGGCGTTGTAACCGTGCCAGGCGTTGCGATAGGAGGAGCAGGAGGCGTTTTCCAGGCTGAAACGGTGGGTTTGCCCAAGGGTAAGGCCGCTTGCCTTGAAGTGGAACCACTGGTAGTGGCCACTGTGGGTGTCCGGGCGTATGGCCAGCCTTAGATGGGCGGGGTCATTGGCATCGATCACCTGGATGTTGCCGGAATCGAAGTCGCAGTCGATCTGCAGGGGGGACAGCGTCACGGTCATGTGCCGGGCTCCTGTGCGGGCATTGTTGTAGGCCTACTGTACACAACTTGGCGGCTGAACTGCGTGCAGGCAGGGCACCTTGGGCAGCCAGGTTGAAACAAGTGGCCCGCCGGCGTATCCATGCCGCAGCCGCCAAGGCAGCCCGGCCTGGCTTCAAAGCCCCAGTTCAGAGAGGCCGGGGTGGTCATCGGGGCGGCGCCCTAGCGGCCAGTGGAACTTGCGTTCGGTTTCGGCGATGGGGTGCTCGTTGATGCTGGAGTGGCGATTGTGCATCAGGCCGTCCTCAGCAAACTCCCAGTTTTCGTTGCCATAGGCACGGAACCACTGGCCGCTGTCATCGCGGTACTCGTAGGCATAACGCACGGCAATACGGTTGTCGGTGAACGCCCACAGCTCTTTGATAAGGCGGTAGTCCAGCTCGCGGTTCCACTTGCGGGTAAGGAAGGCTTGTACCTCGGCGCGGCCACGGGGGAACTCGACGCGGTTGCGCCAGACAGTGTCCGGGGTATAGGCAAGGGCGACCTTGGCGGCATCGCGGCTGTTCCAGCCGTCTTCGGCCAGGCGAACTTTCTCGATGGCGCTGTCACGGGTGAACGGGGGCAGGGGTGGGCGGGACATCAGGTAACTCCTCGGCGGGTGACTGTGCAAGAGGAGCGTAGTACGCGGTTGGCCTGAGGAGAATGCTTACCTGCGGGAGTTGATAATTTCGCGTGGTGCAATAGCCAGTTGCGGGCAAGCCCGCCCCCGCAACTGGCCGCAAAGCGAATGGTCAGCGACGACGGAACAAGGGCAGTGGCTCGTCGGTGGCGCCTTGGTACGTCACCGAAAAGTCCTTGAGGCTCTGCAGCGCCTCTTCCGGGTTCTTGTCGGCGCGGATGGCAAAGGCGTCGAAACCGCAACGGGCCATGAAGAACAGCTGGTCGCGCAGTACATCGCCGATGGCACGCAGTTCGCCCTTGAAGCCAAAGCGGTCACGCAGCAGGCGAGCATTGGAATAACTGCGCCCATCGGTGAATGCCGGGAAGTTCAGCGCGATCACCTGGAAGTGCTGCACGTCTTCGCCGATTTCTTCGGCTTCCTCATCGCTGTCCAGCCACACACCCAGGCCACCGTCACGGGCCTTGAGGGCATGGGCGTGGTCGCGCCACATCTGCAGGGGCACGATGTAGTCGTCGCAGTTGGTCAGCTCGTCGAACGATGTTTCCTTGGGCAGCAGGTGCCAGGTTTCGTCGACGATCTGGTTGTTCTTAATGATTCGCTGCATACACGCGTTCCTTGAAGGGGTCGATGCCGATGCGCTGGTAGGTGTCGATGAAACGCTCGTCTTCGGTGCGTTGCTCGACATACACGGCAATCAGCTTCTCGATCACGTCGGCCATGTCATCCTGTGCGAACGATGGGCCAAGGATCTTGCCCAGGCTGGCGCCGCGTGCAGCATTGCCGCCCAGCGAAACCTGGTAGAACTCCTCGCCCTTCTTGTCCACGCCAAGGATGCCGATGTGGCCGACGTGGTGGTGGCCGCAGGCGTTCATGCAGCCAGAGATGTTCAGGTCGAGTTCGCCGATGTCGAACAGGTAGTCCAGGTCATCGAAGCGGCGCTGGATGGATTCGGCAATCGGGATCGACTTGGCATTGGCCAGCGAGCAGTAGTCGCCGCCTGGGCAGCAGATGATGTCGGTCAGCAGGCCGATGTTCGGGGTAGCGAAGCCCCCTTCACGCAGCTCCTGCCACAGCGCGTGCAACTGGCGCTGCTCGACGTCGGCGAGGATGATGTTCTGCTCGTGGGACGTGCGCAGGAAGCCAAAGCTGTAGCGCTCGGCCAGGTCGGCCACGGCATCGAGCTGCTTGTCGGTGAGGTCGCCTGGCGCCACGCCGGTAGGCTTGAGAGAGAGCGTCACCGCCACATAACCTGGGCGTTTGTGGGCGCGGGTATTGCGCGCACGCCAGCGGGCGAAGCCGGGGAAATCGGCATCCAGCGCAGCGTAGTCGACGTTTTCCAGCGCCAGGTAATCAGGGTCGACGAAGTGGCGCGACACACGCTGCACTTCCGCTTCGGTCAGGGTACTGCTGCCGCCACGCAAGTGGGCCATTTCGGCCTCGACCTTCTGGGCGAACACTTCCGGGGTGAGTGCCTTGACCAGGATCTTGATCCGCGCCTTGTACTTGTTGTCACGGCGGCCGTAACGGTTGTACACGCGCAGGATCGCGTCCAGGTAGCTGATCAAGTCCTGCCAGGGCAGGAACTCGTTGATGAACGAGCCCACCACCGGGGTACGGCCAAGCCCACCGCCCACCAATACCCGGAAGCCCAGCTCGCCGGCCTCGTTGCGCACCGGCTCAAGGCCAATGTCATGCACTTCGATGGCGGCGCGGTCTTGTTGCGAGCCGTTGATGGCGATTTTGAACTTGCGCGGCAGGAAGGCGAATTCGGGGTGGAAGGTGGTCCACTGACGCACGATTTCGCACCATGGGCGCGGGTCGATGACCTCGTCTGCGGCCACGCCGGCGAACTGGTCGGTGGTGGTGTTGCGCAGGCAGTTGCCGCTGGTCTGGATGGCGTGCATCTGCACGGTGGCCAGCTCGGCGAGGATGTCGGGGATGTCTTCCAGTGCCGGCCAGTTGTACTGCACGTTCTGGCGGGTGGAAATGTGCGCATAGCCCTTGTCGTAGTCGCGGGCGATCTTGGCCAGGGTGCGAACCTGCCGGGCGTTCAGCTGGCCGTACGGCACGGCGACACGCAGCATTGGCGCGAATCGTTGGATGTAGAGGCCGTTCTGCAGGCGCAGAGGGCGGAATTCTTCTTCGCTCAGCTCACCGGCCAGGTAGCGGCGGGTCTGATCACGGAACTGCTTGACGCGGTCCTCGATGATCCGCTGATCGTACTCGTCGTATACGTACATAAAAGTCCTGTCTCAGGCATGCAGCTATTCGCGCGCACGGCCGCGCACTCCGGTACGGAGCCGGGGAACGATAGCAGGTTGCGGTTATGCGCTAAAGTGATGTTTTAGCATATGAAAAGAACCAAATGGACTATGTGAGACTGACTGCCATTTGTGCCGTCGATGGCCTGGGGGCGTTATAATCCGCGGTTTGCTTTGCAGAGATGTCAGCCCATGTTCAAGGCCCTGTGCCAAAGCCTGTGCCTCGCCCTGCCGCTGACGGCGGGGGCGCAAGCGGCTTCGGTGGTTTTCCTCAACCCTGGGTTGTCGAACGAAACCTTCTGGACCAGCTACACCCGCTTCATGCAGGCAGCCGCGGACGAGCTGGGCATGGACCTGCGTGTAGAGTACAGCGAGCGCCGCGCCGATGTGGTGATGAAACAGGCCCGCGCGGCCCTGGATGGGCCGCAGCGACCCGACTACCTGGTGCTGGTCAACGAGCAGTACGTCGCCCCGGAAATCATGCGCCTTTCGCAGGGTACCGGAGTCAAGCTGCTGCTGGTCAACAATGGCCTTACTGCTGGCCAGGCGCGCAGGGTAGCCGCCCAGCCCGACAAATACGCCATGCCACTGGGTACGCTGACCACCAACGATGAACAGGCGGGTTTCCAGATGCTCCATGAGATGGTGGCGCAGTTGCCGAAGGGTGAAGGCACGTTAGACCTGCTTGCCTTTTCTGGCGTAAAGACCACCCCCGCCTCGCAACGGCGTGAAGACGGCATGCGCCGGGCATTGGCGGATTTTCCGCAGGTGCGCTTGCGCCAGGTGGTGTATGGCGGCTGGAGCCGCGAGCGTGCCTATGAGCAGGCGCAGTTGCTGCTGCAGCGTTACCCCGATACCCGCCTTGTGTGGTCGGCAAACGACGAAATGGCTTTTGGGGCCATGCAAGCGTTCGAAGAGGCTGGGCGCAAGCCTGGACGTGACGTGGTGTTCAGTGCGGTAAACAGTTCGTCCGAGGCCCTGCGTGCGCGCATTGACGGGCGTTTGAGCGTGCTGATGGGTGGGCACTTCACCCTGGGAGGTTGGGCCATGGTGATGCTGCACGATGATGCCAGGGGGCTGGCGTTTGCCCGCGACGGTGGTGGCGATTACAGCCTGCCCGTGCTGCAAAGCATTGACCAGGCGAAGGCCAGGCGCTGGCTCAAGCGCCTGGATCTTGCCGACTACGGTGTGGATTTCAAGGCCTACAGCGCAGTGGGTCACCCGCCCAGCTATCGCTATCCGTTTCTCACGTCACCGGTCGAGTACTGAAAGCCCCTGCTTGAGGGAAGGGCATTGCTGGTCTTAACTGCTGGTGGTGAAGTGCATTCCCATAACCACTACAAGAGGCGATGCAATGGCCAACTCAACCAAGGCGCGCAAACCCGATAGCAGCGTGGATGCCTGGGCAATCCTCTGCCTGATCCTGCTGGTGGTCGTCACCGCGGTGTACTGGGTCAGCCACCAGTAAGCTAGCGTGCCAGGTGCAGGGCCAACTGCACCAGCCCGATCAGAACCGCCACGAAGGCCAGGGTGAACAGCACACCCAGCACAATGAAGTGGCTGGCATTGCCGTGGGTGAAATCCCGCGCGCGGTTCTTGCCGGGCCAGTCTTGCCTGTGACAGGCGCGATACGGTATCGCGACATGCGCCAAGGCATACGCGCACCAATGGCACAGACCTAATTGGCCCGAAACAAACGTAGGAGCGAGCGCAGCTCGCGATGCGCCG